>SKWY01000357.1 GCA_007128675.1 Deltaproteobacteria bacterium
GAGAAGCACCGAAGAGGAAAGAGAAGAGGCAAGGAACACCGCAAGGCCCATCATGCGAGAGCTTGTCGCCGAGCTGATGGAGGATGTGGACATCATGGACGTTCTCCCCCGCACCCGCGTGTTCGGGGCGCAGGGCAACCTCGAGTCCGAGGCCCCGATGTACGCATGCAGCAACCTGTATCTACCAAGCCAGCCCCCACAGCTCGGCATCCTAAACATCAGCCACTTCGACCTCGCAACAAGCTCCAACATCCGCTCGCGCGGCCTCTTGGCCCGAGGCTGGCTCGTATACGCATCCCAACAGAACCTCTATGTCGCGATGACGAGCCAGTGGTGGTGGTGGTGGGGAGCCGGGGACAACAGGTCGGACATCCACAAGTTCAGGCTTTCCGCCGGCGGCGCCCCTCCCGAGTACAGAGCCAGCGGCCGGGTCGATGGTTGGATCCTGAACCAGTTCTCCATGAGCGAGCACGATGGGCACCTCCGGGTCGCCACGACCGACAGCCGCTCTCAATGGAATAGCGACACCCAGGAGCTGGAGTGGCTGGGCGGCAACAACGTCATCATTCTGGAGAATGATGGAGGCACCCTCGAGGAGGTCGGCTCGGTCAGAGGCCTGGCCCCCGACGAGCGTATCTACTCAGCGAGGTTCATGGGTGATAAGGGCTACATGGTCACCTTCAGGGACACCGATCCGCTCTACACATTCGACTTGAGCGATCCCCAGAACCCGCAGATGCTCGGAGAGCTGAAGATCGAGGGTTTCTCGAGCTACATGCATCCTCTTGGAGACGAGCATCTTTTGGCGATAGGGCGCGACGGTGACGAGACAGGCAGAATGACCGGCGTACACCTTCAGATCTTCGATGTGTCGGACATGGAAGAACCCACCCGAACCCATCACCACGTCGTCTCCACCGGCTCCTGGTCCTCTTATAGCGAGGCCATGTGGAATCACCACGCCTTCACCTACCATCCGGGCCATGGAATCCTCGCCATCCCCATGACCATCTATGACGGCGATGAGCGCTTCAGCGGCCTCATAATCTACTCGGCGACGGCAAGCGAGGGCTTCTCCGAGATCGGGCGGGTCTGCCACGGAGATATTCGCGCTCTCCAGCAGTGCGGTTCTCTGGACTGCGGGTCGACATCGAGCTGGAGCTGGTGGAGCAATATGCGCCGAAGTATCTTCATGTCCGGCCACGACGACGATCATTACGTCTACTCCCTCTCGGGCTCCGGCATGAAGGTGAACGACCTTCTGGTGCCGGAGGTTGAGCACGCGGCGGTGGTATTCCCGTAACCCTGAAAGCCCCGTCCATCTATAGCGTGAATTATTGGCCGCCTGTCTTATGATGGGCGGCCAATCATGTTTCAGCTAAGCCAAATCGCCAAGTCCTTCGGGGGGCAGCATCTCTTTCGCAACGTAACCTGGCTCATCGAGCCGGGCGACAGGATCGGCCTCGTAGGCCCGAACGGCTCGGGCAAGACAACCCTCATGGGCATCCTAGCGAGCACCGTCCCCCCCGACCAGGGCGAGGTCGGCCGGGCCAGGGGAGCAACAGTCGGATACCTGGCACAAGAGGTAGAGCGCCTAGAGGAGGACACGGTTCTAAAGGTGGCACGTGGCGGCGCCGAGGAGATCGTGCGGCTGGAGTCGGAGATGGCGCGGCTGGAGGCGAAGATGGCGGCGTCGACAACCTCGATCGACGCAAGCGGCGATCGATGCTCCGAAGCCACCGAGGCGCTCGCCTCTCGACACGGCGCCATGCTAGAGCGCTTCACCGCGCTGGACGGATACGGTCTGGACTCCCGCGTACGAACGATCCTATCCGGTCTTGGCTTCTCCGAAGAGAGCATGGAACAGCCCCTCCCCACGCTATCTGGCGGATGGGCGATGCGCGCGGCGCTGGCCCGACTCTTAATAGCCAGACCGAACCTGCTGCTTCTCGACGAGCCGACCAACCATCTAGACCTGGAGAGCATCGGCTGGCTAGAGGGCTTTCTTGCAACCTACCCCGGCGCGTGGGTCGTCGTGAGCCACGATCGCTACTTTCTGGACCGTCACGTTTCCAAGATCGCCGAGCTGACCCCCGAGGGTCTTTTCGTCTACAACGGCAACTATGAGAAGTATCTCGAACAGCGAGCAGCCGTCGCCGAGCGTCTCTCAAAGGAAGCAGCCAGTCACGAGAAGCGTATCGCCGAGCTGCAGAGCTTCATCGAGAGGTTTCGCGCCAAGGCGACGAAGGCTAGGCAGGCCCAGAGCAAGGCAAGGCTGATAGAGAAACTCGAAGCGGAGAAGGCCGAGCGCGAGGGGCCCCTTGCCGCGGCGCTCTCTCAACGGCGCAGACCCCCAAGGTTCAAGCTTCCAGACGTCGCTCGCTCCGGCGAGATGGTCATCTCTCTCGAGAAGGTCCGCAAGGCCTATGGCACAAACGTCGTCTACGAAAGCCTCGACTTCTCCGCTCGAAGAGGCGAGCGGGTAGCCCTCGTCGGACCGAACGGGGCCGGCAAGTCCACCTTGCTCAAGCTCCTCGCCGAGACGGCCGGTCTGGATGGGGGAGAGCGCCGGCTCGGACATAACGTCACCCCCTTCTACTTCGCCCAGCACCAAACAGACGCCCTTGACGCCGGATCCACCGTCCTCCAGAGCCTCTGGGAGATCGTGCCTACCGAACCCGAGTCGAGAGTCCGCGGTGTGCTCGGCGCCTTTCTCTTCGAGGGGGACGATGCGCACAAACCGGTCGGCGTGCTTTCGGGCGGAGAGAAGGCCCGCCTCTCGCTGGCGCGCATGCTCGCAAGACCGGCCAACCTCCTCTTGCTGGACGAGCCGACCAACCATCTCGACATCGAGAGCAGAGACGTATTGGAGGCTGCTCTTTCGGACTACGGCGGGACAATCATCTTCATCAGCCACGACCGCTGGTTCATCAATAGAATCGCAAGCCGTGTAGTCGAGATCGCTCCCGGAGGCCGGGTGACCAACTTTCCTGGAGACTACGACTACTACCTTTGGAAAAGAGAAGAGCTCGAGAACGGAAAGGAGAGCCAGGCCCTGCCCCGTGAATCACAGAGCGCAAACGCCGCCAAACCTGGCGCCGACGGCCAAGAGGCCGACGCGGCCAAAGATGACGACCGGCCGGCTGCCAAGGGAGCACGCATCAGGGAAGCAAGAAAGGCCGCGGAAAGGGAAGCCCGGCGCAAACAGAAAGAGAAGGCCCGGCTCGAGAGCCGGATCGAAAGCGCCGAGGCGAGGATGGCACAGATCGACGCCATGATGTGCGAGCAGCATATCTACGCCGACGCCGCCCTGTGCAAGGAGCTTCTAGCGGAGCGAAGAGATCTGGAAGAGAGCCTTCCAGGCTTGTACGAGAGCTGGGAGAAGACCAGCTAAAAGCACTGATGCTCGCCGCAACGAAAGGCACGCCGGCTCCGCCTTTGTTTACCCTTCCCGCTCGGCGCGGGACTCGGCTTCGAGAGCCAGCCTCTCGGCGTCGATCACCTCCACCACCTTGTCCTTCAATGCACCAACGTCATTGTCGACATCCCTGGGGTGAACCGGCGGCAACACTCTAACCTTGCAGTTCGCTCGCCGTCTTATCAGGAAGCCATGCTTCGGAAGCGTCGCCGCGGTGCCATTCAGCGCAATGGGAATTACAGGGCATCCCGCTTCAACCGCCAGCCTAAACGCTCCCTCCTTGAATGGAAGAAGGCTTCCGTCCTTGGAGCGCGTACCTTCTGGAAACATCAGAATCGGGACTCCCTGCTCCAGCCAGTACCTGCACTGCGCCATCATCCGCTCGATGCTGGACCTATTCCCACGTACAAGCGGGATGTACCTTGCAAGCCGCATGTTCCAGCCAACCAGCGGCACCTTGAACACGCTGGCCTTGGAGACCCATTTGTACGGACGGTAGAGCCCGAAAAGAACCAGGATGTCGCCAAGAGATTGATGATTTGAGACGAGCACCGCCGGTCCGCGCCAAGGAAGTCGCTCTCGACCTTCGATGCGAAGCTTCCAGATGGGATTCACATAAAAGTAAAGCTGCGCCCAGAAGCAGGAGTATAGATGGAGAACTAGGCGCCGCTTGTCGAAGAGCGCGGTAACGAGGAACACAATCAAGGCCCCGGCGAACATAACGAAGCAGCTTACGACCAAGAAGGACCAGAACGCCGTGGTTCCGATGCGCTGAAGAAGGGTGACTCTGGAAGATGATTCCATGGCGGGCTTGTCGTCGCTCGGATCCTCGGCCTGCACCGCGGGAGGCTCGAGAGCCCCTTCCTCCGATTCGTAGCCGTTTCGAGGGACTTTGCCATTGCAGGCGCTAGGGGCCTCGAGGGACGAACTCGTTGGTTTTAGGACATCGTCCTCTGCCCCTGTGCGTGTCTGTCTCGCGGCGTCCATGGTCATCCCCCATCCTCTCGACGTTGGTGGAGCGGCTCTTCGCATCGAGGCTCTAGACGAGCATCATCGGGCTCTGGAGCCACTATGTACCCCTTCAGAGCGCTCGCCGCCACGACGAGCGGAGAGGCAAGGTATACCCTGCCTGGCCCGGAGCGTCCCGGAAAGTTTCTGTTTATCGCCGAAATGCTCACTGTCTCCGGGCTAAAGGAGACTCCTGGTCCGGCGCCTATGCATGCGCCGCAGGCTGGATCGAGAAGCTTCGCTCCAGCAGCCTCGAAGATCTCGAGATAACCGCGTTCACGAGCTTGCCTCTTCACTCTCTGTGATCCGAACTGGATGTATAGATCTACCCACGACGCTACCCGTTCGCCGCGCCGAAGAGCGGAACCCAGCACGGCGGCGTACATATCCATGTCTTCCATCTTTCCGCCGGTACAGGAGCCGCCATAAGCGATATCAACTCTTATCGGACGATACTCGATTGACTGGAGGCGGGATAATGGAACGGCGTTGCGCGGGCTTCCTGGAGTAGCCACCATGGGTTCAATCTTCCCAAGATCCACCACTATCTCCTTGGCGAAGACGGCGTCTTCATCGGAGCACCACCGTTCGACCGGCGAGCGCGCCTCCAGGCGCTGATCGGCAAGCCAGCGGCTCACCACGTCATCGGCTTCCATTATTCCGGTAAAGGCACCGGCCTCGACGGCCATGTTGCACAAGGTGGCGCGCTCGTCCACGGAGAGGCCCGCCAGCCCAGGCCCGGAAAACTCGAGCACCTTGCCGACCGCCCCCCCTTCGAGGATATGGGGCTCGGTCATCAAATGAAGAATTACATCCTTTGCCGTCACGCAAGGAGGCATGGACCCAAGTAGCCGGACGCGTACCGTCTCCGGAACCCTCAATCGCACGTCGCGAGTGTACCAGGCCGCCGCCATGTCCGTGCTGCCGACTCCGAAGCCCAAAGCGCCAAGGGCTCCCACCGTGGACGTATGACTATCGGTGCCCACGATAACCTGGCCGGGAAGACCTATCCGCTCGAGGATCGCGTTGTGGCATATGGCCTCGGAGCCGCCGTCTTCGACCTCGCCAAATAGGCGAATGCCCATTCGGTAAGCAAAATCTTGCTGGGTGCGAGCAAGCCCTTCGGCCTTCTCTAGCAGCCCCATCTCTTTCTGGTCCCGCGACATCACCTCATGAAGAAAGGTGAGGTGGTCTCTAAAGAGGTAACAGCTACTCGGTTCGACCACCTTCGTGCTGGGCCCGAAGCCTTGCTCGAAGATCGAGGAGGCCATCGCCGTGACGTACTCGTGGCTGAAACGAACATCACAGCGAACGAAAAGAGAATCGCCTGGAGCCACCGCCGTAACGCCAACCCGGTCGTCCTTCGCGTCGGTCACGGCGCGTGAGGCGATGATCTTCTCGATTAGTGTCATCGGGCGAGAGCGAGCATCGATGTCGGGAAGGGATAGCCTTCCCGACAGCCGTGCAACGTTGTAGGTGGCAAGATCACCGCGAAGCACAATGGCCCTGCTGATGGGATCGAGCCCTCTTGCAAGCTCCTCCATCGGTATAGCTTCCCCAGCCAGCACTCTTGGAACGAGGCCCATATCCGTGCTCGTAAGCAGCCCGATGTTCAGAGCGTTCTGCCTATAGATCTTCTCGAAGGAGTCGGCGATCACGAGCCTCACGCCCGCGGCCATCTCCGCGAACGGGGAGGCCTCGCGGGAGGATCCACACCCCTTGGATGCGCCCGAAACGACAACGCTCGCCCCAAAACGTCTTATCTGACCAGGACTGACGCAGCCATCGCGAAGACCAACGTATGCGTAGTCTCCAAGGGTCTCGTCCTGATGGAAGCAGACCCAGCCAGGGGTGATCTCGTCGGTCGAGATGGCCTCCATCCGAGGACGCTCGGGATCCCAGGAGATACTCCTACCTGTCTCCAGCTGCCTTCGAATCAGGTCGGTATCGGCTGTCAGGTAGAGAACCCGAGGGAAAAGGGTCACGGTCGAAATCTGCTCTTGCTCCTTCATGGATGGGCAAGAGTACATGGATTGGCCGCTGGTAGGAATTGGGCTTGCTTGGTGACTCGGCAGTGGCGCCTCCCGCATCAGCGCCCAGGGGACGACTCGACGAGCGGCTAGTCCGCCGATTGCGCGCACCGGAAGCCAACGTAGTTGACTCTTCCATCCGGATCGAAGCTGTACCTGTGGGCGGCCCTGAGCCCTCCCTTGTCGCTCGTTCTCCAAGACCCTCCACGCAGCGCGCGCTCCCGGCCACTTGCCGGACCCTGAGGATCCCTGGAAGGAGCCCTCTCGTAGTAGAGGGGATCATAGTAGTCCGAGACCCATTCCAATACGTTTCCTGCCATATCGAGCACCCCGTATGGAGACTCTCCTTCGGGCATCGCTCCGGCAGGCCAGGTGGAAGCGAGCCCACAACCCCCGCTCGTGGCCCAGCCTTCGCCTTCCTCATTGAATACTGCTAGCTCGCAGGATGGCTGTTCCTGGCCCCAAGGGTAAGCTCTCGCATCCGTCGCCCGCGCCGCCTTCTCCCACTCGGCCTCGGTAGGAAGCCGCTTTTCGGCGAAATCGCAGTAGCTCTTTGCATCGAGAAAAGAAACGCAGTTGACCGGATGGTCTTCTCGTCCACCGGCGAAGTTGCAGTGCTCCGTAGCCGCTGGCTCGAGGCAAGCTCCCGCATCTACACACTGCGCGTACTGGGTGACCGTAACGGGAGAGACATCGATCCAGAACGCCGAGAGGGTTATCGCTCTTCGTGGTCGCTCATCGGCACGCCCGACCCCGGGATCGGAGCCCCGAAGAAAGGAGCCCTCTGGGATCCGGCACATGTCCTCGCTGCAAACAGGCGCCGCGAAGACGCCTGTGCCGGGCATGATGCAGACGTCTTCGTGACATGCGTAGCCCGCTAGGCAGTCGCCATGGAGACAAGGACGCCCTTCCTCATCGGGAACCGTGATGATGCATCCAAGAATCAGGATTGCGAAAAGTAAGGGCGCCCATCTCATCTTCAGAAGGATCCTCCCAGGAAGACGAGCACACGCTCATCGGTGACGGCCGCTCCAACTGCTGGCGCTCTACTCGTTCCCCCGCCGCCGCTGTCCCTCAGAAGCAACCAGGTTCCAAGACCGATGCCCGTGACACTCGCCGCGTACAAGATATTCGCGGCGCCCGCCTTTCGCTTGGCTGATAAGACGGCCGATTCGAACTCCTCGGATCGAAGCTGGGGAATGCCTTGAGCCTCACTGGCCTGAGAGCTGGCGCTCCAACCAAGAGTTCCGGCAATGGCTCCAGCCCCCAAGCCTGCGCCAAGACTAATGAACCCCCAAGCCCTGGAGTCGAGAAGTCCGCGCGGTCGAAAGACCTCCGTCAAGGCCTCGCCGTCAGGCCCTCTTGCACGTGACCTTTCAGAGAGTGAGGAAACCTGAGCGGATAGGAGAGCCCTCAGAGCAACGAGATCCGCGGTCTCTCGCTCATCGAATGCCTCCACATGCCCATCGGCCGCCACCCGCGCCCCCACCAGCTTGTAACCCCCAACCAGCCTTTGAACGGCGACGATCCAGACCGACTCAACCCCCCCCCAGCGAGCCAGAGCCGCCGCGCTTTGTGAAGGGTGCCGCGCGGCCAGGCCCGAGGCCACCGCGTCGAGGAGGCTCCTTAGCCTTGCCCCTTCTGCCGGCTGCTCGAGGCGCAACCTTATGGTCTCGCCTGGCGCCACACGGACCCATTCTTGAGCGAAGCCATGGACGGGGGATACCAGAGTGAACAGATGCAAGCCGGGAAGAATATCCTCGATCTCTCTTGGCGTGCTCCCACGGAGTTCCCCGTTCACCCAAATATGGGCGGAGCCCGGACTCGACTGAAGCTCGATTGAGACCGGCTGCAGCAACCGAAGCTTTTCTTGCGCCTCGAGGAGCAGCCCCTCCATTTCCGGCGTTAGCCAATTGGGATCGAAGGTGAAAGAGGGGCGGACACCAAGTACCTGAACTAGCTCTTCGACCGCCTGCCGAACCATTCCAAGATAGAAGAAGGCCGACGCCCTCCAGGCCATCACATGCAAGACATCTTCTACGTTCTCTCGAAGATCGCTTCGCTCTAGAAGAGAGATAGCCCGTGATAGGTGCAGCTCGGCCGTGGCGAAGTCAAGTGAGCCTATCGCCGCCCGGCCCAGCTCCAGCTCCTGCTCTGCTTCGTCTCTTCTCCTTGCCATCTCCTGATAGGTGCTCGAAAGCACCTTTTCCTCGGCGAAAACGAGCTTCGTGTTCGAATGTCGGCCGATCTCTCGGAGCAGCTCAGGCCAAAGCGCGGTGGCTATGGGCTCGGTCTCCCCATCGAGAGCGACGACGACGGCCAATGACTCACTAGGGGCCGCCGCGGCATCTTGAGACACAGCGAGAAAAAGCGTCGTCGTGAGCGAGACCAATAGTCCTCGATTGCCCTTGGCGAATCTCATCGGCCCGCGGTCGACCTTGGCGTCACGAACCCGTGAGCCCATCCGTGATGCCACCTACGGAGAGAAGCGAACAGTACGACTAGAGTGAGCATCCAGGCACTTGCGCTGCTCGTCGACGAGGCCACGCTGCAGCATCCGCCATCGGAGACAACAGGCACCTCGCCCCCCTCGCACGGACCCCACGTGCAATCCTCGGTGCAGGTTTGGGTGCCTCCCTCGTCGCACGATCTGACCGCGTCTGGCTCACACTCCGGCTCGACATCGGGGGGACAGGATGATGGAGGGGGCACGCACCAGGCGTCCACGTCGCAGATCTCGGGGCTCGGACAAGAGCGCAGCGGCTCACAGGGCCCCCAATCCGTCCACTGCCCGGCACCACATTCTCGCTGCTCGAGCCCGCAGTCGCGGCACTCACGAGAAGCTTCGCCTTCACAGGTGCAAGGGCTGATGCACGCATCCTCCCTACAACCACACTCACATCTCTCATGATGGTCCCACCTGCATCCGTCGTCATCGCATAGCTGGAGATCGTCTCCCGCGCAGCGTGTGTCACCTGGCGTACAAACAGGCGAGACACAGCCCCCCCCTTCGCAGCCACAAGGGCAGGACTCTTCATGCACCCAGTTACACCCATCGGCATCGCACCGCTCTACATCGTTTCCGTCGCAGCGAGGCTCGCCGGGGGCGCAGATCTGGGACACGCATCTTCCTTCATGACAGCCGCAACTACAGGTCTCATCGTGAAACCAGTTACAGCCGTTGCTATCACATCTCTCGACCGCGTCTCCGTCGCAGCGAGTCTCGTTTGGGTTGCACTCCGGAGAAACGCAGCTGCCTTCGCTGCAGCCACAAGGGCAATGCTCATCGAGTACCCACTGACAAGAGTCGTTGCAGCGCTCGACCCCGTTGCCGTTGCACCGAGTATCTCCGGGCGTACATCCTTGACCTCTGCAAACGCTCCAAGAGCCCCATGCGCATCCATCGGGAGAGCAGGTACGAGACTGGGTGCCGCAGTTGCCGCAATCTCGGTTCTCGGTGACATTTGGCGTGCATTCGGTCGTCCATGCCACCTCGATGTATGGCCAGTGTTCCCACTCGGCCAGATCGCTGAAGAAGGAAACCGCTCGGTTTCCCGTACCGCTCTTCGGGCCCTCGACTGCCAGTACGCGAGTCCCTCCAGCAGCGACGATACTACGCACCGCAGAGGTCGCGTTCAGGCTCACCCGCCCGGTATTCGCGGAAATATAAGTCCAGCCCCTCGTCCCATCGAACACCCTCGCATCGTCACCCTCGCGGCAGATCCCGGCAGAGCCGCTCCATGTCACACCGGAGCAGCCGGTGGCGAGCCAGGTACATCTGGATCTGCCTACTGAAACGGAAAAGCCTTCGGTCTGACGATCTCTATCTATCGACAATCGACCATAAACAATGTCGTCGACACATACGTTCTGCAATTGATCGAACATGAGAAGCGCAATGGTCTGCCCGAAGCTTCTAGCAGGCCAGGCTCGACTGTGCAGGCCGGCCAGAAGCTGCGGATAACGAACCCCACCGACGCCTATGAGACCATCGCAGTAGTTCTCGTCGGGAAAGGCCTTGGCAATGAAGGTTGTCTCCCGCGGATCCAAGAAGCCGACTGTAGGATCTATCAGCACCTTACTTGCAGGCGCCTCCCAAAGCTCGGAGCATGGGAGACTCACTTTCAAGAAGAGTCTCTCTTCCTCGAATTGGGCCTCGCCACCGAGGCTCAAGGCCTGCTCGCTGCCATCCCCTGCTCGGGCTTCTCCGTAGACCGGCTCTATGAAGAAGACCTCCCCACTCGAAAGACGCGCGCGCAGTTCCCGATCAAGAGAGAAGACTTCGCCTCGATGAGCCGTCCCAACCGGTGAGATGGACTCATTGGAAGAGATGGAGAACTCGAGGACCAAGCTGCCCTCCCGGCAGTAGTCCCTGACAGGTGAGTCGGCAAGGATGACGACGTCTTCCTTCAGGCGCGTAGGAAACGCCGTGTACCGCAGCTCGATGCCCAGCGAAGGCATCTCATAAGATAGTCTGTTGCCGGCCGCAAAGACATTCATCTTCTCGTCGGCACGGGTCCACACCTTCTCTTCGGTGCCTATCGACAGCACCCGGTAGTCGAGCATGCCGCCACCGGGCAAAACGATATGAGCCGCCGCAAGATCGCCCTTGGGATCGACTGGAAAACGCACCCCGTAAGGAGCCCTGTCAACGCCATAGTTGTCGGCATCGAGACGACGAACGTTCGTATCGATATCGAGCCACTCGCCTTCCGGTCCCCGATAATGAATTGGCCCTGTGAAAAAGAAACCCCGAAAGAGCCCTTCATCTTCGTCTAGGAAGACCTTCGCATTCTCGAGACGCCCGTCTTTCCTCTCCATCCACCCGGCTCCCATCGCCTCGTCGAATATCGAGATGGACCGGTTCGACCCCTCCCCCCCCTGCTCTACCGAATCGTAACGAGATTCGAGTCGCTGTGTCCCTACCGCCTCTAAGGTGGACGTCAAGGCTCCGCTTTCGCACGAAAGCAGAAGAGATGAGATAGCCAGCACCATGACGGGACCGATGAAACGACAAGGCCCGCCAGAGCCAAGCCGCCGATCATCGTTCTCCACCAAAGCTCGGCGTCGCCGTGCCTCGGAGCTGATCACCCATCGGTCATCCACATAGCGAGAATACCGGAGCATGGAAGTGGTGACCAGTGAGTCTATCCAAAGGATGGATAGGGTCACGGATTGGCCGAGGCTAGATTGCCGCCGGTGAGGTCTTTTCAATCCACGGGCGTAATGGTCAGCTCGAGACGAATAGAGACTCTCGCCGATACTTCCTCCCCAGCCTCGGGCGAAGGTCCATCGGCGAGCTCCCGCACGTCCTTGTCGGAAGCCTCGTCCCCGCCCTGAGGTTCGCCTTGCTCTATCTCGCCGACCTGCTCGGTCTCGTCGGCCTGCTCGGTCTCGTCGGCCTGCTCGACTGGCTCCGGAGCCTGCCTCATGCGCATGCTCGTCTCCAAGACCATGCTGCTCTCCGCGGCAAAGGCATATCGTTCGAGATCGACATGGAGATCGGCACCGCCCTCGAGTTCCACTTCGTCGAAGATCATTCCATTTGAGTGATAGGACCCATCACCTACCTCGACCAAGGAGTGAGTCTGATTGACGTGAACGATGCTGCCCTCTCGATTCACGAGCACATTTTCTACCTCTGATGTGAGCGGCATCCCCTGCTGCATCGTACGCGAAAAGGTCAGCCACCGTGCTCCTAGCCCAACCGGCTGCCCCACGAGCAGAGGCAACCCCTCACCAACCCGCTCGAGCCACTCCCCGGTCGGCGACTCGAGAGACTCGGATCCAAGATCCTTGGAAAACACTTGTCCCAGATCACCGAGGACGAGCGCATCGGTCGAGCCAATGAGGCCGCGAAGCCCCTCGACTGTCGCCTCCAGTCTTTCCAAAGGCATAAGGAGCGCCAGAGCCGTCGGATCGAAGTCTATGTCCTCTATCTCCAGCTCGGCGCGCACACGATCCGGCATTGACTCGTCCATGACAAAGGTGCACCGGTATAGGACCCCTATCTCGAGGGCCTCCATGGGCTCGCCATCGAAGACCCCCTGGGTGCGCGTTCGCATCCAAAAGCGGGACTCACCGGGCTGAAGAGAGTAGCGCAACGTCTCGCGCGGGTCGTCACCTTCGTCCAGAAGACGCACCCGAGCCTCAATGGACTCAGCGGGACGCGTCGTTACCCCCGGCTTGGCGCATGCGATCAAGGCAGCCGCGACAAGCCAAATCATTAGCGCCATAGGCAATGGTTTTCTCATGGGTAGCCATATATCACCCGGAAAGAATTATCTCCAGCCACCTCCTGAAGGATCCTGCCTTCTCTGCAGATAGGCCAGGATTTGTGACTCACGACGGCCGCGACGCCAACCCGAGCCTTGATAGGGACATGCAAAAACCTATGCTCCATGGAAAAATGGCGGCGCCGGTCATATGCTTTCAAGCTTCATGAGAAGTAGTGACAATGACCATACTCCTCTCGCCCCGGGATGTTCCGGCCTTGACGAGATCTCCCGTAGGCTTGGGCAAAGAAGTAGGCGCATCCTTCATCGGCCCAAGAGCGCGGCGGTGCTGATCTGCTTGGTGGACGACGGGAAGCCTCCGCGACTCATTCTTACGAGACGTTCCGAGAAGCTGCCCACACACAAGGGTCAAGTGGCTTTTCCGGGGGGGGGGCTGGAGCCTGGTGACAAAGGCCCCATCGACGCGGCACTTAGAGAGGCGGAGGAAGAGATAGGTCTTTCGCGAGAACACGTGGAGGTGCTCGGAGTGCTCGATGATTTTCCAACCATTACAAACGAGGTGAGAGTCACACCGGTCGTAGCCCGGCTCGAAACACTGCCCGACCTTCGTCCCGAGCCGAGCGAGGTAGCTCGAGTGTTCCTCATACCATTGAGCTTGCTGCAAGAGCCCGAGAGATGGACCTCCCGCGTCGTCGAAAGAAATGCACAGAGCTGGCCCGTCTACTACTTCGAGCACGATGGCGAGACCCTATGGGGATTGTCGGCCTACATGCTGCTCCACTTCTTGGATGCCTGCCGGCTCAAAGCACCTTTCAGCCTGCCCGAGATCGAGATCACTTGAGGCCTGGAACAAGCCTTATGACCATGTTGGCTGGGCGACTCGAGCCGTAACGCAGTTGCGCCCAAACCCTCTCGCCATCGGTCATCATGCCTCGAATGTCTGGCGCCGCCCGCGACACCAGCTCACGGCTCGTGGGCGCGCGGACGACGTCAACAAGTCGTTCACGCAGTTGCGCCCAAACCCTCTCGCCATCGGTCATCATGCCTCGAATGTCTGGCGCCGCCCGCGACACCAGCTCACGGCTCGTGGGCGCGCGGACGACGCCAGCAAGTCGTTCACGCTAGCTCGTTCTCGATGGCAAACCGAGTCAGCTCGGCAACCGAGTGAATATCGAGCTTGCGCGCGAGCTTGCCCCGATGCTTCTCCACCGTCTTGGGGCTGATGCCCAGCTCGTGCGCTATGGACTTCGTGGTGCCACCCCTGGCGATGAGAGTGAGCACCTGTCTTTCTCGACGAGACAGCATCCTCAGAGGATGCTCCCCCGCGGCGCCATTTCCCTCGGCTATTCGAGAAATCTCCGCGGACAAATATGTCTTGCCTTCGCTCACCGCCTGTATCGCATGCTTCAGATCCTCGAAGTAAGACGTCTTCAGCAAGTACGCGCTGGCTCCAGCCTGCATCGCGGCTTCCACCATCCCGCGATGTCTTTGATCCGTCAGAACTACTATGCCCATTTCGGGCAACTCTTTACGAAACGTAGAGGTGAGATCTATTCCATGGAGAATGCCCTCTAGGCGCAGATCCATGACCACCATCCTGGGCGGTGGATCCATCTCCCTCGCCTTTCTGAGCGCCTCCTCCCCGGAAGCCGCCTGCTCGACATGCGCTACCTCATCGAGGCGATGAAGCAGGCAGACCAGACCCTCCCTCACGATGTGATGCCCATCGACCACAATTACATTCATAGCCATAAATACGACCCCCGTGTCGCAAGACCTAGCGACGTTTGGTGCCCCGGAGCAGCCTCCCCCCAAAGTAATCTGCCCCGCCGCACATGTCCCCCAATAGCCAACAGGTGCCGGACCTTCCAGGTGGGGAAACACCCCACAATATTAACCTCCTGAATTCAGGGCATCAATGGGCTCGTTGTAGACATTCTTCACCTGCCCAAGCTCCATAGGGAGCAGGAAGTGGGCGGTGGTGCCCTCCCGAATGGAACTTGGAGAAGGACGAGTTCGCCCCACGGCACGAAAGAGCCCGAGCGAGGTCGAGGCGGGAAAAGGGATCGAAATGATTCGGGAATCCTCTACCAAACGATTCCGACTACGCGGGTGATGGCTCCCCGCATACCCACGTTGACACTCTGCGTCAAAACGCATAAGGCTTTTCCTTCATCGGAGAACAACAACCCTTCCAGGAGAACTCACCATGGCATGGAGTGGAGCAAAGGTGAATGGAAGACGTGCCGCCATAGTAGGTGGTCTACGCACCCCTTTCGTCAAATCCGGCGGTGCCTATCGGAGCATGTCGGCCTTGGACCTAGCCAAGGCCGTCGTCAACGAGATGATGCAGAGGCTGGATCTCGATGGCTCGGAGGTCGATCAAATCGTCTACGGTCAAGTGGTCCCCAGTACGGAGGCTCCCAATATCGCCCGAGAGATCATCCTTGGCACGGGGCTTCCTCGCGAAATCGAGGGCTACTCCGTTAGCCGTGCCTGCATCACCGGCGCGCAGGCTCTTGTCAACGCTTCTCAAGCCATCCTGCTCGGGGATTCGGACGTCGCCATTTGTGGCGGCGCCGATAGCCTGTCGCGTCCCCCCATTACCTACAGCGATCGGTTCATAGATGTTCTGATGAAAGCCAACCGCGCCAAGGACCCACTTTCAAAGGCCAAGGCCTTCCTGGACGTCAAGCCCAAGGACCTCTTACCCAAGCCACCGGCTCTGCGAGAGATATCCACGGGGCTGACGATGGGCCAGTCGGCGGAGAAGATGGCCAAGGAGAACGGAATCGACCGAGAGGAGCAGGACGCCTTCGCCTTGCGTAGCCACAAGAAAGCCACCGAGGGATGGGAGAAGGGCGTCTTCGCGGAAGAAGTAATGCACCTTCCCGTCCCACCAAAGTACAAGGAGGTAGTCGACAAGGACAACCTCGTCCGGCCCGATACGACCTTGGAGAAGCTTGCGGGCCTACGGCCGTCCTTCGACAAGGCTCACGGCACGGTCACGCCCGGCAACAGCTCCCCTCTGACGGACGGTGCAAGCGCCCTCGTCGTAATGAGCGAGGAGAAGGCCAAGGCGCTTGGTTACGAGCCCTTGGCATTCATCAAGTCCTGGGCATTCTCGGCCCTGGATCCCGCCTGGCAGCTCTTGATGGGCCCCTCCTTCGCCACTCCCAAGGCCCTAGACAAGGCCGGTATGAAGCTGTCCGATCTGGACCTCATCGACATGCATGAGGCCTTCTCGAGCCAGATGCTCTCCAACATGCAAGCTTTCTCCTCCAAGGAGTGGGCAAAGACATGGCTCAATCGCGATGAAGCCATTGGAGAGATCGCCGAGGAGAAGCTCAACATTTATGGTGGCTCGATTAGCCTGGGCCATCCTTTCGCGGCAACAGGCGCGCGGCAGGCCTTGACCATGGCCCGTGAGCTTCAGAGACGAGGCGGCGGAACCGCGCTAATCACGCAGTGCGCGGCCGGCGGCCTTGGGGGCGCCGTCATCCTTGAGCGCTGACGCCGTGGGGCCCGGAGCCCTGCCGCCTAGAAACTCGAAGAATCCTCTCTGCGCATGATGCGCCAAGGAGTCGATACAAATGGAGACAGCGACCTCGACGAATAACGGAAGCAAGCGTCAACTGGACCTCACCCACTTCAGCTTCGAGGTGGATGACTACGGCGTGGCCACGATCCTCATGGACGTGAAGGGCGAGAAGATGAACACGCTGTCGCCGAACATCCAGGAGGATCTGGACAAGATCCTGGAAGTGATCGAAGGCGACGGCACCATAGGAGCGGTGGTCATCGGCTCCGCCAAGTCTTCCGGCTTCATGGCGGGAGCGGATATCGACATGCTCGAGGATGTGAGCTCGGCCGCGCAGGGCGCCGAGCTTTCACGCCACGGCCAGTCCGGCTTCGCTCGCCTCGAGGCAATACACAAGAGCCTCGGCAAGCCGGTAATCGCGGCAATACATGGTCCCGCCCTCGGCGGCGGCCTCGAGATGGCACTCGCCTGCTCCTCGCGAATCTGCAGCGACAGCGAGAAGACCGTGCTTGGCCTTCCAGAGGTCATGCTAGGCGTGATTCCAGGCGCCGGAGGAACACAGAGGCTTCCTCGCCTAGTCGGAATCGCGCCGGCCTTGGATATGATCCTCACTGGCCGGAATATAAGGCCGCCGAGAGCGCGCAAGATGGGCCTTGTCGACGAGGTGGTGCCCGAGGCCATCCTTCTAGACGTCGCAAGGAAGAGGGCTCGGGATACTTCGAGCGGCAAGGCGAAGCCTCCAAAGCGAGGCCTCGCCAGGCTACAAGAACTCGCGAAGGAGATCTCCGACCCGCAGTACCTCCAGCAGCTCGCTCTCGAGGAGAACCCCGTGGGCCTCAAGATCCTCTTCAAAAAGGCCCGCGAGCAACTGCTCGAGAAGACACGTGGAAACTACCCTGCTCCGGAAAGGGCGTTAGAGGTAGTTCGTATCGGCATCAAGGACGGCATCGAGGCCGGCTACGCCGCCGAGGCCGATCGTTTCGGCCACCTCTTGGTGTCGCCGGAAGCTCAAGCCCTCATCTCGATCTACTTCGCGACCCAGGAGCTGAAGAAGGATAATGGGACAGACAACCCGGACGTGGAGCCACGTCCCGTAAAGAAGGTCGCCGTGCTGGGAGGAGGCCTGATGGGTGGCGGGGTCGCGGCGGTGAGCGCCACGAAGGCGGGCACTCCTGTACGCATCAAGGATATCGACGATGCCGGTGTGGCGCGCGGGCTATCCTACGTCAGGAAGGTGCTCGACCAGAACGTGAAGCGAAGGCGCATGAAGCGGGCCGAGGCCGATAGAGTCATGCACCTTGTGACGGGTACCACCGACTGGACTGGCTTCAAGAGCACGGACATCGTCATCGAGGCCGTATTCGAGGATCTCGACCTCAAGCATAACGTCCTGAAGGCATCGGAGAAGGCCGGTCGGCCCGACACCATATTCGCCTCGAACACATCCTCGCTGCCGATCACCGAGATAGCCAAGGCCTCCGAGCATCCAGAGACCGTCATAGGCATGCACTACTTCTCACCGGTCGAGAAGATGCCGCTATTGGAGATCATCGTCACGGACAAGACAGCGGATTGGGTCACCGCTACTTGCGTCGATTATGGCAAGAAGCAGGGCAAGACGGTCATCGTCGTGCAAGACGGAACGGGCTTTTACACCTCCAGGATACTCGCGCCCTACTTGAATGAAGCCGCATGGCTGCTCTCCGAGGGCGCGGCCATCGAGGATCTCGATGAAGCCATGATGGATTGGGGATTTCCCGTCGGCCCGATAGTCCTGCTGGACGAGGTCGGTATCGACGTGGGACAGAAGGTCGGCGCCATAATGCAAGAGGCCTTTGGTGATAGACTGCAAGCACCAGGTCTCATGGACGCGCTCATCGAGGACGGCCGAAAGGGAAGAAAGAGCGAGAAGGGGTTCTACAGGTACGAGAAGGGCAAGAAGGCGGGTGTCGATCACTCCGTCTATGACATCCTTGGTCAGAACCGTGAGCGAGTCAGCTTCCCGAAGGAGGAGATTCAGCAGCGTCTTGGCCTATCGATGATAAACGAGGCCGCCCACTGTCTGGAGGAAGGCATTCTGCGGTCAGCAAGGGATGGCGATATTGGAGCCATCTTTGGTCTCGGATTTCCACCTTTCCGCGGTGGTCCCTTTACCTGGGTCGATCGCGTAGGAGCCAACGAAATAGTGCGCCGCCTAGAGCGCTACCAGGATCGGCACGGCAAACGCTTCGAGCCCGCACCCATACTTCGTGAGCACGCGAAGGAAGGGAAGAAGTTCAGGCAGTAGGACGGGCGGCTCACACGCCCGTCTTCAGCTGAGAGGGAGCGTTCGGGTGTCGGCGAAGAAGATCCCGTAGGGAGGGGGTCCGACGCACGACCGGCTGCTTCGCGAGATGAAGGAGCACCACCGGCGGAGTAGCCGGCCAGCGGGCGAGGTTCTGCACCAACAAGGTCGAGTGGATCGGCCGGCGGGCGAGAATGGCCGCCGCCCGCGCATCCAGCGGCACTCCTATCAACATCGAGAGGCATCGCCCCTCGGTGGAAAGAATTAGCGAGACCTTCTCCTCCGAGGTGCCGGATCCAAACTTCTTCCGAAAGACGTTCCTGGCCCTCGACTTGACTCTCTCGGTGACCTCCCTCGATAGCGCCAGCCTATATGCGTCTCCCATACGCTTTGGCTGCATGATCTTCTCGAACAGGACATCGGAGAGCTGCGGGTTGCGAAAGAGCATGCGCTGCACCTGACCATCACGAATCATCGCGGCCTTTCGACCGAGGTGGCCAAGCCCCGTCGAGGTACGATGGTGCTCAGCTACCAGCCGCGCGTGAGTCAGGGCGGCCTTGTCGTTGTCCAGAAGCTTCTGAATCACACGAGGGTCCGGATCGAAGCAGAAAGCAAGAAGCATCTCATCCTTGGCTTCCCTTGCGAGCGCCACACGCTCATCGGCCTCGAGATTCGAGAGTTCTTGCATGTAGAGCCGCCGAAAGGATCCCTTCTTCTCCTGGCCTATTACAGCGCCAGGGTTCGTATCGCTATCTTCCGGGGCCCGCTTCTCGAAGGGCTCGATCGCTCCCTGATGCTCGAGCTTGTCCAGGATCTCGCGAACTCGCTGGCTGGACAGTCCAGTAATGCGCCTCAGATCCTTGATCGACGTTGCTCCGTCGATCCGCGATAACAAGTAGCCTTCCTCACCGCAAAGGGAGAGCTGCTCGTAATCCAGATCCTTGCATGTTCTCGGCTTCAGCTCGTCTTCCGGCACGAAGTCGATCCTATCAGTCAACGCCTGAAGAAGTCAGGCCCCAGCGGCCACGGCGTCACGACGATTTGTAGTGGCCGGAGAGCTTCAAGTACTCCCGACAGGAACTCTCTATCCAAGCTCGCTGGGCATCGGTGATCTCGCGGGCGACCTTCGCTGGGCTTCCAACCAGAAGAACCCCCTCGGGAAACTCCTTGCCCGGAGGGACGAGTGCGCCGGCGGCGACTATGGTCCAGGGAGCGATTTTAGCGTTGTCCAAAAGAATCGAGCCCATGCCGATGAGGCAGTCGTCGCCCACATGAGCGCCATGAATGATGGCTCCGTGACCGACCGTGACTCTCTCGCCCACCCTCATGGTTGAGATGCCGTCGGTGGCATGACAGATAGCGCCGTCCTGAATATTGCTTCGAGCCCCGATCTCGACCGAGCCTTGGTCTCCTCGCAGGACCGCGGAAGGCAGCACGCTCGTTTCGGGGCCGAGCGTGACCTCACCGATTATCGTGGCGCGCTCATGCACGAAGGCCGTGGGATGGATTACCGGCTCGAAGTCCTTGTAGTTCTGGATCATTTCGCGCTCACATTTCAGAAGCATTCACGACCCGAACGGCCGGCCATCGATGCCGGCTCGTGGCCGCTTCTCGCCAGAAACCTGGCTTCGCGCTCCGAAGGTTGATGAGAACTGCTGCTTTGTGAACGGATACGCATATCGTGTTAGGCGCCTTCTCGAAGGGGCGCCGGCGCACCGCAAACGTATCCTTGACCGCGCCATCCTGCCATAAGCGAAACCAAGCCGGCAACCTATCCGTCCGCTCCCCTGATCGTCGGGCCGCTGATGAACCCCCGCTTTCTTTCGAGGCGCTAGGCAAGGAATGTCCTGGCATATCGATTCCTTGGAGTGAAACGAAGAGATGGTGTGCAAAGTAGGTTGCTCCGGTACGTCATGGGGAGGTCTGCTGTGCGCGTCGTGCGCGGGCGGGAGCGCGAACGTGCGAGCGCGGGAGAAGCGGTTGGGCGGATAGCGGGTGTTACCTGACGAAGACCACTCGTCGTGCGCGGGCGGGAGCGCGAACGTGCGAGCGCGGGAGAAGCGGTTGGGCGGACAGCGGGTGTTACCCGCCGATTTGGGCCGTTCTTTCGCTCCCCCGCGAAGCCACCATCGCCGCGATCTCTTCAGCCGCCGAGGAGCAATCGTTCACTCCGACACCCGATAGGAAGTTGCCCATCACATAGAGGCCGGGATGCCTCATTCTCGACGAGTCTATTCTGGCGACGGTTCTCGAATGACCAACCGGATACTGTGGAATTCCTTGCTGGTACCGAAACACTCGAAGATATGACGGCCTATCCCAGTAAAGCCCCATGGTCTTGTGGTGCGACTTCTTGACCACGTTCACCAGCTCCTCATCGGAGAGCAGCGCAAGCTCCGGCGAGCGCGCTCCACCAACCATCGTTCGGGTCAACACGTGCCCCGGCGGCGCGCGATGCCCCGGGTAGATCGAGGAGTCAAAGAGGCAGCCGAGAATCTGCTCACGCTCACATGAAGGGATGAGAAACCCAAAGCCATCCAGCGGCCTCTCTAGCACATCCTCTCGAAGACCAACCGCGACGACAGAGATTGGGGCGTAGGAAATGGAGGCAAGATCGCCCGCGAGATCCGCGTCGAGATCCGAAAGATAGGCGGCGGCGGAATGAGCAGGAGCAGCACTAATCACTATGTCCGCGGTTCTGGGCTCATTTGAGCCCTCGAGAAAGACAAGATAGCCACCCTCGGGATTGGCCACTACCGAATCGACGCGCACACCCGTTTCGATCGAGTCACCCAGAGCGGTCTTCAGAGCGTCCAGGAGCTCACCCATGCCGCCTACCAAGCTGTTGAGGTGTCCCCCCGGCCCAGCCGGCCCACCGGAAGTATTCCCTCCCGAGGAGGACTCCCGGCGCCGCCTGCGCATCCTCGCAAGCATTCCCAATATGAGGCTTCCATGCTCCATCTCGAGGTTCTTGACCGCCGGAAAGGCGCTGGCGACCGATAGCTTCTCGACGTCGCCGGCGAAGATGCCGCTTACCATCGGATCGAGAAGCCGTTCGACGGCATGAGGACCGATCCTGCGCCGCCCTAGGTCGGCTACCGATTCGTCCTTGGGACCCCGGGGCATCAACGGCTCGAGGGCGAACCGAAGCCTTGCAAAGAAAGGCAGAACGGGGGAGCAGATGAAGCTACCAGCCGAGGTCGGAAGCTTCCTGAGCCTACCATCGACAAAAATGAACCGCTTTTTCGCCGCGTGATCGGCCGGAAGGAGTCTGTCCTCGAGGCCGAGCGCCTCCACCAGTCGAAGAGCCCCCGGCTTGCTGTCGAGAAAACCGTTGGGGCCGGACTCCACTCTCCAGCCCTCTTCGCCGAAGGTCCTGATCGTGCCTCCCACCTCATCTTCCGCTTCCAGCACTTCGAGATGATGCTGGATGTTCGCCTTTTTGAGCGCTTCTCGAACCCTGAACGCACTGGCAAGACCGCTAATGCCTCCACCTATGACCAGCACACGCATTGGGCAGTAGTCCAAGAGTTCAGGCCGGCCTGGGCTCCGTGCCGCCAGAAGACAAGCGATGAACCGCATCGACCAGAACTCGGGCATGCTCGGGGTTGGTTTGCGGGAGAATGCCGTGGCCTAGGTTGAAGACGTGTCCGGGCGCCTTCCCCGCCTCATCCAGGACAGCCGAGACCTTCCTCTCGATGTCCTCGGGAGTACCGAAGAGGGCGGCGGGATCCAGGTTTCCTTGCACCGAGGCTCTTCCCCCGATGCGACGCCGAGCCTCGGAAAGCGGCAGACGCCAGTCGATCCCCAACACATCGGCACCACTTTCCAGCATGGGCTCGATCAAATGTGCCGCCTGGCCCACGTAATAGATGACGGGGACGTCCTCGCGAGGAAGCGCATCGACGACTCTGCTCACGTAAGGCAAGGCATGCTCCTCGAAGTCGGGCAAGGAGAGCACTCCGCCCCAGGAATCGAAGATCTGCACTGCCTGAGCGCCGGCCTCTATCTGGGCGGAGAGGTAAAGCGCCGTCGTTTCAGCGATCTTGTCGAGAAGCTTCCGATAAGTTGCCGGCTCCGCGAACATCATCCTCTTCAAGTACGTGAAGCTGCGCGACGAGCCCCCCTCCACCATGTAGCTTGCCAGGGTGAACGGAGCTCCGGCGAAACCTATCAGCGGCACCCTTCCGACAAGCCGTCTACGTATCTCTCGAATCGCCTCCAGCACGAAGCCACACCTATCGGCGGGGTCGGGAACAATCAGCCTATCAACCTCCGAGCTCGAACGGATCGGAGCAAGCCTCGGCCCCTGGCTCTCCGTGAACTCAAGCGTCTGCCCCATGGCCTCGCAGGGGATTAGGATGTCGGAGAAGAGGATCGCCGCGTCGACGCCGAGCCTCTCCACAGGCTGCATGGTCACCTCGGCGGCAAGATCCGGGGTCTTGCACAACTCGAGAAAGGGAACCTTCCGGCGTATCGACTGGTACTCTGGAAGGTAACGCCCGGCCTGGCGCATGATCCATACGGGCGTACGCTCCGTCGGCAGCGCGAAACAAGCACGCAGAAAATCGTGGCCAGGCTCTGTTCGAGGTTGTCTCACGAGCGGGGAAGATAGCACCCGCCGGCCGCGCAAGCCACCTTGGACGGATCGTCAATGGATTTGGCGTCGGGCCCGCGTGCGGCCACAGGGGACAACAGGGAAGCTCGATGCTAATCGAAGCTCGAGGATAAACCTCCCGCGGCGGGAAGATAGGCCCTATTCAGATAGTCGATGAGCATACGATCGGCGGAGAAACGCCAGGCGAGAGTCACAAGGGCGCGCTTCATCCTCCTCACCCACTCTCGTGGCACTCCCGACTCGTCCCTCTCATAGAAGGCGGGCACGACCTGGTCCCTCAGCGTCTGGTAGAGTGCTTCGGCATCTCGCTCATCCTGCACGTCCGGGTCGGCATGACAGCGGTCGTTTCCGACAGCGAATCCATTGGTGCCATCGTAGGCCTCTGCCCACCAGCCATCGAGAATGGAGATGTTCAGGCCGCCATTGAGCACGACCTTCTGGCCACTGGTTCCGCAAGCCTCCATTGGCCTACGGGGAGTATTGACCCAGGCGTCGACCCCATGCACCAAGGCACGCCCGACACCGATATCGTAGTCGTCCACGAAGGCGAGCTTGCCGGCGAAACGAGGGTCCCTGGAAAGATCGTGGATGCGCTTGATGAAAGCCTTTCCTGGCTCGTCCTTGGGGTGAGCCTTTCCGGAAAAGAGTATCTGAACGGGACGTTCTTCGCTGTTGACCAGCTCATCCAGTCGGTCCAGCTCGCTGAACATCAGTGTGGCGCGCTTGTAGGTCGCAAAGCGTCTGGCAAAGCCGAGGGTAAGAGACTTGGGCTCCAAGATACTCTCGTCCGAGGCCCTTCGTCTGACGAAGTCGACCAGGCGGCTGCGCATGACCTGATGGGCTTCCCAAAGCTCCCCATCATCGATCTCCAGAATGCCGGTCCAGACGTCGGGATCGTGCATCCTATGGGCCCAGCGAGGTCCGAGAACCCTCTCGTAGAACCGGTAGAGGGTCGGGGCCAGCCACGAGAGAACGTGAACCCCGTTGGTGATATGGCCTATCGGTATTTCTCGTTCCGGTCTGCCAGGCCATAGGTTTCGCCACATTCTGCGTGAGACGTGCCCATGAAGCGAGGAGACGCCGTTCGCAGTGCGGCTCGTCTTCAGAGCGAGCACCGTCATGCAGAATCGCTCCTCATCGTCGTCCGGGTTGACCCGACCGAGCGCCAGGAACTCCTGCTCGGTAAGACCCAAATCTTCTCTCAACGTTCCCAGGTGAGCCTCGGCCAACTCGGGCTCGAAACGATCGTGACCAGCCTCGACGGGAGTATGGGTCGTGAAGACCGTGCGAAGCGAAACATCGCGGCGGGCGTCCTCGAAGGACAGGCCGTCCTCCTTCATTCTTCGCCTAATGCCCTCGATGGATGCCAGCGCGCTATGTCCCTCGTTCATGTGCACGACTGAAGGATGAATGCCCAGCGCATCGAGAGCTCGCAAGCCGCCGACACCGAGTAGGATTTCTTGTCTAAGTCTCACCTCGTCATCGCCGCCATACAGCCGCGCGGTGAGCTTGCTATCCTCCTCGCTGTTGCCCTCGACGTTCGAGTCGAGAAGAATGAGGCTGTTGCGACCGACTCGCGTAGTCCAGATGCCGGCGAGCAGGGGTCCGGATGGGGTCTCGACCGAGACGGTCAAGGCACGGCCGCATTCGGCCAGGGCCCGGCGCATCGGCACGTGATTGACATCGGTCTCTCCATAGAACTCCTTCTGATGACCCTTCTCGTCTATCTGCTGGCGAAAGTAGCCTTCGACGTAGAAGAGCCCGACCCCCACGAGTGGAATTCCAAGATCCGAGGCAGCCTTCAGATGGTCGCCTGCCAAGATTCCGAGGCCGCCGGCGTAGACCGGAAGCGACTCATGGATACCGAACTCCGCCGAGAGGTAGGCCACGGGACGAGCTAGGATTGGACCGGCGTTTCGCTTGCCGTACGTGCCTTCTCCCGAAAGATACTCGGACAGTCTCCGAAGAGCGTAGAGAACCCGGCTCTCGATGGACATCTCTCTCGAGCGACGAGTGAGCGTCTCCTGTTCGAGGCGCCGAAGAAGCAATATCGGGTTGTGGTTGACCTCGTTCCAAAGCTCGGGATCAAGGTCTCGGAAGATGGCCATGACCTCTGGCTGCCAGGACCACCAGAAGTTGTGAGCAATCTGATTGAGGCGGCTGAAAAGATCGGACATGAAGGGCGCTCTCCGTAGTCAATCGTAATGAGGAAGCTCTTTATCTCTGGGCTGAATGCCCCTGGGTTCCGGGTAGTGACCCGGCTTTTCTTGCTTGGAGTCTGTCGGTAATCCAGTCGGTGGTCAGGGGGGTGCTCGCCTTGGGGGCGCGCAAACATAGTGGAGCGGCGGCCAGCGAGCAAACACTGATGACACATGGGAGCATTGGCCACCCCCGATCGCGATCTTTGGAGCAAAGAGGGGGGGAGCCCGCCGAAGAGGTTGGATGGCAAGCAGGTGAATACAAGGGCATGCCCCTTACCCCCAGGCCTTGACATGGGCGGCAAGGCACCCGATGAGACACAGACGATGAGAATCGTCTACCTCCATGGTTTCTCGAGTTCTCCGGGCTCGAGAAAAGCCCGTTTGTTCGAGAAGAGGCTCGTGAAGCAAAGCTCGAGCCTGGCGATTCCCGACCTGAACGAGCCTTGCTTCTCTACGCTGACGATCAGTCGCGTCATCAAAAAGGCAGAGCATCTCATCGGCCCCGAAAGCCGCGGCGCGATTATCGGCTCGAGCATGGGAGGCTTCGCCGCCGCACACTTCGCCTCGCTTCATCCCACAAGGGTGGATGCCCTGGTTCTGATGGCTCCGGCCTTCAACATGGCAAGGCTCCTGGAAGAGCGGCTCGGCCCCGAAGGCATCGCGAGATGGCAAGCGACCGGCATGACCGAGATCGATCATCACGGCTTCAACGATAAGAGACAGCTTGGTCTCGAGTTTCTCGAGGACGCCAGAAAATGGGCAGCCGCGCCCCTTCGCATTCGCTGCCCCGTGCTAATCCTTCACGGTCGAAACGACCCCGATGTACCCATTGCCCTATCCGAGAGGTTCGCCTCTAGCCACCGAAACGTGGAGCTGGTTCGCTACGAGGCTGGGCATAGCCTCGAAGAGGTCGTCGATGACGTGCTGGAGCGAGCGGTGAGCTTTCTCGAATCGAACACGTCGAACGATGCAACGAGCAATTAGGGCCGACAACGGCGAAGGTAACAGAGCCTCGGCAGAAGGCTCGGCTCTTACTATCGATCGCAACCCAGCATGGAGAGCAAGCGAACCTTGACCGGCCTTCAATGCGGCACTACCGTCCCGATTCCATGGAGACCTTGAAACAGAAGATCGAGGCGGCAGTCGA
>SKWY01000289.1 GCA_007128675.1 Deltaproteobacteria bacterium
CCCTCGACAGACTCGACGAGGCTTTCTCCTCCGTGAGCCTCGACCGCCTGCAAAATAGAGTGGGCGGCGTCCCGTATCGCTTCCCTGGTGTTGGGAACCATCTGAATGCCGCCGACCTCGGTCTTATGGACGATCTTCTCGGAGACGACCTTCACTACGACCCGCTCTCCCGGTAAGGCCTCGATATCGTCGATGCTCTCATCCCTTGCAAAGAAGAAGTACGCCGGGGCAGCCAAATCACCGGCTCTGAAGATCTCGTAGACCTCATGCTCATGGAGGGCGCTTCGACCTTCATCTCTGGCCCTACGAATAAGCGCTCTTGTCAGCTCGCCCAAGGAGCTCTGACTCATCCTCGTCTCCTCCTGCTTCGGGATCCGGGTGTGCGAAAGAAGGGACCGGTTAGGCCGACTTCAACATATCCAGCAGCGCCCTCTCTTGCGGAACGTCTTCATCAAGAGAGGAGATCGCCTTCTTGCACTCAGTCGGCTTCGCCGCTAGCGCCTTTGCATAATCGTCCGCCAATTCGGGAGCAAAGGAGCCGACCTGGATTCTCTCCACGAGGGTATAGGCGAGGTCATTGGCAACGCCCCCATCGAGAAGCTCCTTGTAGAAGGAGCCGATACTGCTCGCGTTCTCCAGCACTTGAATGTTTGAGTTCACCACCGCTTCGCCCTTGGAGGCGAAGAGCTCTTCAATGATTGGAACGAAGTCGGCCGCCTCGAAAGGCAAGAAAGGCGTGGCGGCTCCAACCATCGCAACATTCTGGGAACGGGGCGACTTCGATGCCGCGGCTATCTTCTTCGCGTTGATGAGAAGAGCGTTCGAGAGCCGCAGCAATGCCTCCAGCACTTGTTCCTCGGGTGGGTAATCCGTGATGTTGATGAAGGGTTGATTGCTGCTGACCACCACTCCGCGGGGTCCCAAGAGGTGTAGGTAGCGCTGAACCTCGAGTGGCTCGACGCTAAGAATCATGTCAGCAGCTCCGTCGGGAATCAGATCCGATATGATCACATCGTCGGAGATGCGCATATGCGAGTACACCGCGCCCCCCCTTTGGGCCATGCCGTGCACCTCGGACTGTTTGATGCGAAGCCCCTTCCTAACCGCCAAGTTGTCGAGCAGGTAGGCGATGGTCAAGATGCCTTGGCCACCCACGCCAGCAAGGACTATGTCGTACTTCATGCGCAAACCTTTCTAGTAACCGTTCTCGTTGAACGAATCGGGCTCCTTGGCCCAATAATGACCGCCCGAGCGGGTCCGCCCAGACCATGGCATCGTAGGAAGACGGGTCTCCTACCTCTTCTTGATCTGGATACAAGCTCGCCGCGCTATTATGACCGACAGACCGCGGTGCTCGATCTCCTCCTTGATGATTGCAACGTTCTCGTCATGGTGACGAGAGAGAGGGGTAATGACTCGAAGATGGCCTGGATCCACTCCCAGCCCCGTCACAATCCTCTCGAGTTCTTCGCCGGTAGCCAACGTCTTCTGGGTCCCTGTCATGGCTACCGTACCGTTATCCAGAATCATGACTGTCATGTCGACGTCTTCGCGAGCGGCGCCGAGCAGTCCGGTCATACCAGAGTGCGCGAAAGTGGAGTCACCAAGGGCACAAAGAACCGGCCAAAGGCCCGCATGAGCTGCCCCCGAGGCCATGGAAATGCTTGCGCCCATGTCCACGCACGTCTCGATGGCATTCAGAGGCGGGTAGAAGCCAAGGGTGTAGCAGCCGATATCCGAGGTGATCGTGGGCTGCTCGTAGCCGGCAACGGCTTCGTTGAGGGCCTTGAATGTATCAGTATGCGGGCAGCCGGGGCACAAAGCGGGGGGGCGGCCAGGCAGGGGCTCGATGGTTCGTTTCCAAACCTGCTCGGTCTGGCGTCCCATCACTTTGGCGACGATCGCGGGGTCGAGTTCACCCGTTCTCGGTAGCGAGCCGTCGAGCTTTCCACGAACCTTCTTGCCCGAAACTCCCACCAAGCCGCCAAGAGCTTCCTCGATCAAAGGGTAGCCCTCCTCGATTACGAGGATCTCATCGACGCTGTCGACAAGGTCTCTGACCTTGGCGGCTGGAATCGGGTACTGCCCTACTTGCAGGTAGGGCATGGGAGGCTCGCCGCCGACGGCCTCCATGAAGTAGTTGTGGGCGATCCCGCTAGTAATGACTCCCAGGGATGACTTGCCCGAACCCAACACGAGCTCGTTGCAGGGGCTCTTCTCACTCTCGGCCTGAAGCTCGGTCTGGACTCGCGTGAGCCTCTCGTATTGAACGCGCGCATTGGAGGGAAGGAGGGTGAACTGACCGCCACGGGGCACCTTGTTGATAGGGTTCTGTGAGCGTCCGGTCAGGGTGGCCACATCGCTGCGGCTATGCGCCAGCCTGGTCACCAAACGAAGCATGATTGGTAGTCCAAACCGTTCCGACAGCTCGAAGGCCCTATGGGTCATGTCGTACGCTTCTTGCTGGGTTGCCGGCTCGAGACAAGGAATCAAGCAGAACTTGGCGAAGAACCTGGAGTCCTGCTCGTTCTGCGAGGAATGCATACCCGGATCGTCGGCCACGCAAACGACCATGCCGCCATTTACACCCGTTACCCCGGAATTCATGAAGGGATCGGCCGCCACATTCAGCCCAACGTGCTTCATGCTCACGATCACGCGCTTCCCGGCATAGGACATGCCGAGCGCTTCCTCGTAGGCCACCTTTTCGTTGGCGGACCACAGGGCGTGAACACCATACTCTTCCTGCTTGCGCTCGATGAACTCGAACAGCTCGGTGGAGGGCGTCCCGGGGTACGCATAGGCACCGCTGATGCCAGCGTGGAGAGCAGCCAGCGCAACGGCCTCATCACCGAGTAACAGTTCTCGCTTATCCATTTTCTGGTCGTCCTCCCTTTGAATCACGGCTGCGGGTGGGGCCATCCCATGCTTGAACGAGCATGAAGAGCGGACGGCCCGTGTCATTGGGCTCGGAGGGTCGGAATACTAGCCCGCAGTCCAAGATGACGCCAGGGTTCGGTGCTCGAGCTTTTCCAATCCTCCAAGTTGGCCTACATTGCGCACCTTCGAACCGGGGGTTCCACAGGAGCAAATGATGGCCGAGATCGCAATCGAAAAGATGGCAGAAGCCGCCAACGAGGAGGCAAAATCGGCAAACGAACCGTCCGCGGAAGCAATAACGGAAGAGATGCCGGTGACTTCCAGCCGGTCCGTGGAAGCAGCAGAGCAAGCCGAGGGAGCCGAATCGGAGGCAGCGGAGCAAGCCGAGGGAGCCGAATCGGAGGCAGCGGAGCACGCCGAGGGAGCCGAATCGGAGGCAGCGGAGCACGCCGAGGGCGCCGAATCGGAGGCAACAGAGCACGCCGAGGGCGTCGAATCGGAGGCACCAGACCACGCCGAGGGCGAAACTAAGAGCACATCGAAGGCTCCAGAAAAGGATGTCACTGCACCCTCCGAGCCTTCCATCGCAGCACCAGTTGAGACCTCGGTCACGGCCACTGAGGAGCGCACGGAGGCCGTAACCGACCCGGCACCCACACAGGCTGCCGAGCCGGACCCGACAGCAGTCATTGCGCTCATAGTAGCCGTCTTGATCGCCCTCTTCTTCGCCTATGCCTTGAGAAAGCAGCGCCGTAGACGCCGAGAGGAGATGGGAGAGGTCGAGGAGGCCGCTGGCGAGGCGAGCGCGGCGCCTGTGCCGGAAACAGATATCCCTCCATCACTGGAGCCAGGAGCCGTCGAACCATCGCCGTTCGAACACATGGACGCTCCAGCCGCGCCGGACACGACAGCACCCGCCGAGGAGACCGAAAAGGAGAGGCGTAGACGCGAGTTTCTCGAGCAGCAACGCGCCACCCGCCAGGCACGTGAGAAGGAGAAAGCAGAGCGACTAGCGGCCAAGGGGGCGGCCGAGAAGGAGGCAGCCGAAAGAGCCGCCATGGAAGCCGAGCGCCAGCGGGCCGAGGCCGAGGCGCGACGAGAAGCCCTCCTCGCGAGCTCGGGCCCACTGACGGAACGCCTATCGAAGACCCGGGGCGGCTTCGTCGGACGGCTAAGCTCACTGCTCGGCAAGAAGATCGACGAGGACACACTCGAAGAGATAGAGGAGGTTCTGTTCACGGCGGACATCGGCGTTCAAACGGCCGGCGAGCTTCTCGAAACGGTCCGAGACTCTCTGAAGAAGAACGACCTTTCCGATAGAAGCCTCGTCCTCGATGCGCTCAAGAAACACGTAACGGAATCACTTGGTAAGAATGGAGTCGTTGCCGGCAAGGAGGCCCTAGACCCCGATGCTTGCGACAAGCGCCCCTACGTAATCATGGTGATTGGCGTCAACGGGGTCGGCAAGACCACCACCATCGGCAAGCTGGCGGGCCGATACATTGCCAACGGCAAGAAGGTGATCCTCGCCGCAGGCGACACCTTCAGAGCGGCGGCGGTGGAGCAGCTGGAGATATGGGGCGACCGCGTAGGCTGCGAGGTCGTCAAGGGCACCGAGGGGGCCGATCCCGGATCGGTTACCTTCGATGCCGTGAAGAAGGGAATCTCGGAGGAGACGGACGTCGTAATCGTGGATACGGCCGGCCGACTCCACACCAAGGTACCGTTGATGGAAGAGCTGGCCAAGGTTCATAGGGTTCTTGGCAAGGCCCGTGAAGAAGCTCCGGACGAGGTGCTCCTCGTAGTAGATGCCACCACGGGCCAAAACGCCCTGCAGCAGGCCCGGCTGTTTCGAGAAGCGGTTCCAGTTACGAGCATTGCGCTAACGAAGCTCGATGGAACGGCAAAGGGTGGCGTTGTCATCGGCATTTCCGGTGAGCTGAACCTTCCGGTGCGCTATATCGGTGTAGGCGAAAAAGTCGGTGATTTGAGACCATTCGATGCCGAAGAGTTCGTCGAAGCCCTATTCGGCTGAGGCGCCCCTTACTCAAGAGAGAGGCCTCGATAAACCGCGCGGCAACCTTCAGCCCGATTGGCTTGCACCCCAAGGTTCTTCGCGTATTCTTCGGCGTCCTCTTCGGTGGCAAGGCCCTTGTGCCGCGACGAAGCCGGCAAAGCCGGCACAGGCACCCAAGAAGACAATCCCAAAGCATGAGAGGCGAGTCATGGACACCGAGCAGATTCATCGTCAGCAAGAGATCGAAGAGCTCCGCGTCGCCCTCGAGAGCGCACGAACCTACGAGCTCGAATCAATCACGGAGAACGTTCGCACACAGGAGATCGTGGAGGTCTGGGAGGATCTTTCGGATGAGCGTCAGGGCGAGGTCTTGTCGGTCCTTTCACCCGAGAAGGCAGCAGAGATTCTCGCGAATCTTCCAGAAGACGAGCAGCCGCAGGCCCTCGACACCCTGTCGGCGGATCGAGCCCAGAGTATTCTCGAGGCACTCGATCCCGACGACCTGGCAGACGCTCTGCAGGCACTAGAGGATTACTCTCCCGAGCGCGCCGAGACACTCAAGGGTCTTCTCGCACCCGAGATTAGGGCCACGGCGGAAGAGCTGAGCCGCTACGAGGAAGACGAGGCCGGTGGCTTGATGACCCCGGAGTTCGTCTCCGTTGGGGCCAACATGACAGTCTCTCAGGTCATCCGTTTCCTGCGCCGCGCCAGCCCGGACGCCGAGACCGTTTATTACCTCTACGTTCAAGAGACCGATGGACGCCTGATCGGTGTCCTCTCACTTCGAGATCTAATCGTCGCGCCCGAAGACCAACGAGTCCGGGAAATAATGATCCCCGATGTCATCCACGTAACTACGGATACGGACCAGGAAGAGGTCGCCAGACTCATGGCGGACTACGACTTTCCGGCTTTGCCCGTCGTTGACGCCGATGGGCATCTGGTCGGCATAGTCACCGTCGACGACGTCATCGACGTCATCGAGGACGAGGCGACAGAGGACATTCACCGTCTCGGCGCCGCCCCGGTCGACGTGGATTATGCCCGCGCTTCGCCATGGGAGATGTTCTTGAAACGAGCTCCATGGCTCGGTTTGCTTCTAGTGTCGATGAGCCTGACCTTCAACGTCATCTCCCACTATGAAGGGCTGATCGAGCAAGTCACGATCCTGGCGGCGTTCATCCCCCTCCTGATAGGAACGGGGGGTAACGTCGGGAGTCAGATAGCAACGGTAGTTGTCCGCTCTCTAGCTACACGTGAGCTCGAAACCCGTGACTTTCCGAAAGTGCTTGGCAAGGAGCTAATCACAGGGCTTTGCCTTGGTCTCTCCTTGGCGGCCTTCATGTTCGTCTACGTCATGGTCTTCCGTGGGGACTTCGATATTGCCATCGCGCTCGCAATCACCATGATCCTGATAGCCCTGTGCGCGAACCTGGTCGGAGCTACATTGCCCCTGGTCTTTCGACGGCTCGGCATCGACCCGGCTCTCACGAGCTCACCGGGAATCACCACCGTGATGGACGTAGTTGGTCTTCTCATCTACTTCCAGATAGTGCTAATCGTTCTGGGCCACATATTGGAGGGATGAGCATCCGCAACAGCTATCTCGAACCGGCTCGAATGGTATGCGTTCGCCAGGATTCGGGGGCCGAAAACCCTGTGGAGCACCGGCCGGTTTCTTGCGAAGGGGCTAATTGGTACCTACCATCGAGAGCGTAGATGCCGGAACCTCAACCCCCCCGACCAAAAGCAAGCTCTTGAGTGCCTTACGATGTGTGGGCTCGATGTCGAGGTGCAAACTCTAAAGGGTAGACCTTGGGACTTCTCGATCTGACCGTACTGCTCGGCGGTCTTGCCATCTTCCTTTATGGAATGGGGCTGGCTCGCGAGAGCCTTCAGCTAGCCGCTGGAGGTCGGCTAAGGACGATTATCGCCTCCGTCACGGAGAATCGCCTGCTCGGCTTGTCCTTGGGAGTGGTTGTGACAACGCTCCTCCAGTCCTCGAGCGCGACCACGGTGATGCTCGTCAACTTCACCTCGACGGGGCTCATGTCCCTTGGTCAAGCTCTCGCCGTGGCTCTTGGCGCGGGAATTGGGACGACGGTAACGGTACAGATCATTTCCTTCAAGGTCTCGACGTGGGCTCTATTGATGGTGGCGGCGGGCTTCTTCTGGATGTTCACGGCCAGAAGGCGCCAGACAAGATACCTTGGCCAACTGCTGCTCGCCTTCGGCTTCATCTTCTTCGCAATGGATCTGATGGGCCAAGCGACAGCTCCTCTCCAGGAGTCGGAGCCCTTTCAAGCCGCTCTTTCCTACACGAGTCAGTATCCGTTGGCCGGCCTCCTCGCCGCCGCTCTTTTCACGGCGATAGTCCAGGCTTCCGCGGCGACGATTGGTCTCATCATCTCCCTGTCCCTCGGCGGCAGCATGACCCTGGATGCAGAGGCCTCGCGCCGTGTCATCGGAAAGCTCTCCGAGGAGCTTTCCCTCGGCCTGCTTGAAACCGCCGAAGGTGTCCTGACGATCATCAATTCGAACATGGCCAATGCCATCAGTTCTCGGACCATCCAGAAGGGCATCGACCCGCGCGGATTTGCACTTGTCGCTATGGGCGGTGCAGGACCGCTGCACGGGGCCGAGGTGGCCGCGATGCTCGGAATTCCCGAAGTCATCGTACCACCGCATCCGGGCATTACCTCTGCAATGGGCCTGCTGACGACCGACCTCAAGTATGACGCCATCCGCACGCAGTTTCAGGTTTCGACGACGGTCGATATGGACCGCCTGAACCGGGATTGCGCCGAAATGGAGGCGTCGCTTGCCGAACAGTTCCGGGCCGACCGCGTACCCGAAGCCCAGACCGGGTTTTCGCGCACTGCCGATCTGCGTTACGTCGGCCAGGGATACGAGCTCAGCGTGCCGCTGCCGTCGGGCATACTGACCGGTTCGAACCTTGCCGAAGTATGGGAGGCGTTTCACACCGCCCATACGGCCGAATACGGGCATGCCTTTCGCGAAAGCCCGATCGAGATCGTCAATCTGCGCGTCACCGGAACCGGCCAGATGCCCAGGATACCGACGGGCCGTGCCGCGCCGGGCGGCAGCCTCGAAGCTGCGCTGGTCAGAACTGCTCCGTGCGTGTTCAGGTCGGCTGCGGGAACACTGTCAACTCACGACACGCCATTCTACCGCCGGACATCGCTGCCGGTAGATGTGGACTTCACGGGGCCGGCGATCATCCTTCAGACCGACAGCACCACCGTCGTGCCCCCGGGCGCGACTGCGCGTGTCCACGAATCCGGCAGCATCCTCATCTCCATCGGAGGCCAGCCATGAACCGCCCGCAATCGACCCAGGCGCAAGCAGCAAGCCGGATTGATCCGGTTACCGGAGCTGTCATTCAGGGGGCACTGGAAAATATCGCAATCGAAATGGGCCACAAGCTGATGCGAATGGCCTACTCGTCCATCATTCGGGAATCGGAAGATTTCGGAGCCGCCCTGACCGACGCCGGCGGACGGCAGCTATGCGAATGCCGCATGTCCACGCCGCTCCAGTCCGGGCCCATACCGGGTTACGTGCGGAATATCCTCAAGGTGATGGAAGAGCGCGGCGAACGGTTTGCGCCAGGCGATGTTGTCATGCACAACGACCCGTACGGCGGCGCAAGCCATGGTCCCGATGTGGCGTTCTGCGTTCCGGTGTTTCTGGGTGAAAAGCTCATCGGTTTTTCGGTCACGACCGCCCATCATCTGGATATCGGCGCCCTCTCGCCGGGCAGCTGCGGAATTGTCGATGCCGTCGACACCTATGCGGAAGGTCTGCAGTTCAAGGCCATAAAGGTCTATGAGGCCGGGCGCCGCATCGAACCGGTATGGCAGATCCTGTACGCCAACATCCGTGCGCCACAACTGGTCGTGGGGGATATGGAGGCACAGATCAAGGCAGCCCAGATCGGCGCCGAACGCTATGTCGCGCTTATCGAGCGGTTCGGCCTTGAAGCCGTCGAGGCCGCCTTCGAGGATCTGATGGATTATTCCGAACGGCTGATGCGTGATGCGATCCGGGCCCTTCCCGACGGCGATTATTCGGCAACCACCCATATCGACGGCTATCTGGATGATCCC
>SKWY01000199.1 GCA_007128675.1 Deltaproteobacteria bacterium
GAACCCATAGCTCGGCCTCGCCCTCGAAGGAGGGCGAGGTGCCGCCTTCGACCCACAGGAGCTCACCCGCATCCATGCCCTTTGCCTCCGCTAGGTACGCGACCAGGATTTGCTCGGAGACCCTCCTGGTCCAAACTCGACTACCGCTTTGGAGTGAGTCGAGGGGATGCTGCCTGGCGCAGAGATGGAGCTTCTTCTCCGGCGGCCGCGCCCCAACGACTACGGTGCCAGACGTCGAAGGCCTGCTCTCGACGAGATCGTGGAACTCTATTTCGACTACATCGACCGACCCGCTCGATAGGTCCTCGAAAAGAACCTCCACATCGTCATCGGCGGAAAGCCCAATCGCGCGAAGCGCCACGGGCGAGCTTGCGAGTAGTGGGGGAGGCCGCACATCTTTGGTGTCGACAGGCTCACCTTCAAGGGCATGAGGATCGGCTGCTTCCGGATGAGTATCAGGGAGCTTCTCTGGGTCCGGTGGGGGAAAGGATCGAACCGGCTCCTTGTCGGCGGGAGTATCTTTTTGGGGGATGTCTTCCCGCCTCGCCTCTTTCTCGGCGGGAGGCCCGGCGACCTCGGGCTCGACTCCAGGCTCCCCCGCGGCCTCACCGGGGTCCCCAGCCCCGGGCAATAGCCCTCCGTACCAGAGCCCCAACGCGATGATGGCGAGCCCCAAGAGCACCATCAGCGCCTTGCCTCCTGCCGCGAGCCTCAGCGCCATGATCGACCTCGAATGACGGCACCCATCTTGCGGGTGCCCGCCACGTCACTCAACCTCAACCTTCTTGCCAATTGTCTTCGTGGGTTCTTCTTCTACGGAATCCACGGCGGCCTGTCCACTCAATGCCGGGGCCTGCTCGGATCCCATCTGCAGCTTGAATTGCTTGACCAGCTCCTGTGCTCGAATCTTCTCCGCGTCTTCCTCGATCTGCATGCCTTGGTGATCGATCGAGTCGAGGGCCATCTCCATTCGGGCCTCGTTCATCGCCGTCTTCTCCTCGATCTTCCGGATCATCTCATCGTGGGTTGCATCCAGCCCCACCACCTCGAAGCTCTCCAAGGTATCGGCAACCTTGGACTGCCATTGAGCCCTACGATGATCCTGTAACGCCTGCTGCGCCTCTCGAATCTTGCGGTCCTTCTCTCGTATGAAGCCTTTCTTGACGTCCAGTGATTTCTCATATGCCGCCTGCGCGGCCTCGAGTTGCCCCTCGGTCTGATGAAGATGAGACTTGAGCTGCTGAAGCTGTATCGCATAAGTCGCGGCGATATCGTCACGGTCAGCCTGGATGGCCGCCTTGATCTTGCTGGTCAGATCCGCCACCTCGTTCTTGTACTTGGCAAGATCCTTCTCGAGGAGCGTCACATTGGCTCGAACCATGGCTATGGATTGATTCATCTTGGGGATCTGGTCGTTCAGATCCCGCATGTTCTGCTCCAGAATCATCTCGGGATCTTCCATGGAGGAGACGAAGAAACCCACGAACGACCGGCCGACCCGCTTCAAGCGCTGCCACATGCCCATTTTTGGATGCCTCGAATAATGGAAGGTTTTGCCCGCTCCACGAGCGAGCCGTTGCTTGTTGGTAGCAACCACGTCGGGATGGTGTCAACGCAGGCGGAGCTTTCGACGGTGGCATTGCCCCGACACGCCCAGCACCCACGCAGGTACGGACGAGGCGCTGCTAGCCGAGAATTTGAAGCGGTGCCTCACCCACAGCACCCACGCAGGTACGGACGAGGCGCACCCTAGAGCCCCTCGAGCTGACGAGAGTAGTGCTCGACTAGCCTTTGGCTTCGCTCCGCCGGACGGATCGCGAGCCATATCGGACGTTTTGGTGGTGGACGGAACTTTCGATACGACCAGTTGTCCGTCAAGACAGAAACCACCAGCGTCCCAGCTGGTGAGCTGCTACCATGGCCTACGCGACCTTCATCTTGCCGGAGAACGCCGAGCTTTTGCCGAAGGAGAAGACCGCTGAACACACGCCGGCCGTGGCCGGAATGAGAAGAGGGCAGGTGGTCACATCAAGAACCCTTGACCCGAGCGGTAAGACGGCTCGTAGGCGAAGAGATGAACCGGGGGCGCCGGCGGACGAGGCCGGCCCAATAGGCCGTCGTTTCAACGACGGACAAGATACTGTCGCCGTTGGGTCCGAGCGCCGGCTCCTGCGTGCTCTCCGCAAAGGAGACGAGCGCGCGTTCACTCGTTTGGTTCAGGCTTATGGCGATCGGGTTTACGGGGTATGTCTGCGCATGCTCGGCCGCCACGACGAAGCGGAAGATACGGCGCAGGACGTCTTCATCTCGCTGCACCGCGGCATCTCGAGCTTCAGGGGCGAGTCGAGGTTATCCACGTGGATCTATAGAGTGACCCGCAACCATTGCTTGAATCGACTCACCTACCTAGAGAGAAGGCAAGAGAAGATGCGGGCGCCCTTCGAACCGGGACGGCTAGAGATTGAGTCTTCCGTGTTCGTCCGCAAATCAACCAGGCCAGATGAGCTGCTCGAGGGGAAGGAGCTTCAAGCGCTCTTGGAGCAAGCAATCCGAGAGCTGCCCGATGAGCAGCGATTACTCGTGATTCTTCGTGATATCCAGGGACTATCCTATGACGAGCTGATGGAGGTCTGTGAGCTTCCATTGGGAACCGTGAAGAGCCGGCTACATAGGGCGCGGCTGACCCTCACCTCGATACTGAACAAGTGGAGAGAAGCCTCGGAACCGGCTCCCCCTAGCGTAGATGGAGATGATGAATGAATTCGTTGGAGCACAAGACCGTTCGCCACATGCTCCACGATTTGGTGGACGGTGACCTGTCTTCGGCAAAAAAGCAGGAGGTAGAGGAGCATTTGGCGCACTGCCTCGTCTGCCGTGAGGAGCTCGAAGACCTGAAGAACACCCTTGGTATGCTCCGAGCCCTACCCCGCCCAGCGGCCCCGCCCGACCTGGAGGCCAAGATCCGCCGCAGGATTCGCCGTCGAGGCGCGCCGGGGCGGCGGCAGCCTCGGATCGAGCAGCGAATCGAAACGACTAGTGCCGTTGCCGTCCTGGTTGCCGCGATAATCGTGCTTGGCACAAGGCTAATGGTTCCAGTACCCGAGAATCTCGAGAGCACCGGAAAAGAAGCCGAAAGAGCCCCCGCGGCCCGTCACATGATCCAAATACAAGTCACCGCGGGCGAGCAGGCCACCGCTCGAGTGGTCTGGAACCTCGCCGCCACTCAAGGCGCCCTGGACGCCTCCGGCAAACCGCTCCCGGTCCTGGGCTCAGCTGATGAGATCGCATCTGGAGGCTATCTCATCTGGCTCGAGGGTATCGAGGCGGAGGCACTCGGACACCATCTTGTTTCTGTTGGCGACCCGGACCGCCTGCACGCAGTTCTGGAATCGAGGCTCCTCGAGCAACAGGGGCAGGCAGTGATGCCAGAAGGAGCCGTGACGTCGGAATCGATGGTGGCCGAGCGGAAGCCTCGCTCCGAGATGCCTTTGGACAAGGCCGTCTTGCTCCTAGTCGTTCTGGAAGAGGAAGCCGAGGCAGCCTCTTTCGACTAGGCGACCTGTTGAGCCCGAGGAGCACCTGGATGTAATCTTGTCCGAGCCAGCGCGAGGGAGATGAGCAGAGGATCATGGATGAGAGATTGGGGCGTCACCGGAATATGAGATCGAGCCCCTCACGAATCTTGGGTTTGGCCCTCGTCCTCGTCCTGGCCAAGACTCCTCCAACATTGGCGATGGCCGAACAGGCGCCTTTTTTGCCACACATTCCGGCGTCGGAGGGTTTTTCGTACCCTGGGATATCCAGCACTCTTTTCGCGGCGAACCGGGGTCCCGGGCCCGAAAGCGCGAAGGACCTCGAGGAGCCGGCCTCAAGACCAACTGCTTCCGATGAGAAGCCTGGACTGGAAGACCTTGGGCTCGCCGATGAGCCCGCCGGCCTCGACGAGCTCGGCCTAGCCGATGAACCCTTCGACGATGGTTTTCTGGACGACCTGGATGACATCTCTCTCTTCGACGATTTGGCTCTCCTAGCCGCCGAAGACGTCGTCGTCTCGGCCGTTCGTCACGCACAGCCAATAGAAGAGAGCCCTTCGGCGATTACCGTGATCACGCGGGAACAGATTCGAGAGAGCGGCCAGGTAGATCTGGTGGAGCTTCTTCGCCTGGTACCAGGAGCCGATGTTTTCCGAATCAATCAGGGACACATCGCCGTCGGCCTTCGGTCTAGATCAACCTATGGTGGCGATAGGCTACTGGCCCTCATCGATGGTCGTGACTTCGCCCCGTTGATAACCGGCCTGCCCGTCTGGATGGGAATGCCCATCGACATAGACAGCATCGAGAGGGTGGAAATCATCCGAGGTCCCGCCTCGACGCTTTATGGGGCCAACGCCTTGCAGGGCGTAATCAACATAGTTACTCGAAAGCCTACTACGGAGCAGAAGGTTTCCATGGAGGCGGACGCTTCGCTCGCTGGTCGCTTCACTCACATGGTAAATGCCAGGGCGCATGGAGCGTCCGGCAACCTCTCGTGGTGGGTCAGCGCGGGCTACGATCATCGCGCGCCCCACGAAAGGCCCGAAGAGCGAGATCTCGAAGCACTAAGGGCAAGGGCGCTTACGACCTATGCGCCCAAGACGGACAGATCACTGACCGTAGAGCTTGGGGCCTCTCGCCTTCAGGGTTCGATTCATGTTCTCGATATGGGAAGAGGCACCATCGATGCGATCCAGCCCTATCTACGCTCCCGGCTCCGGCTGGGCCGCACCGAGGTGCAGCTGATAGCCGAGTACAACGAGTTCGCTCTCGACGTGGACCTTGGGGTCAACCTACCTGTGGAAGATGGCGATCCCCTTCCCCTCGTAACGGCACCAACCATCAATCAACCTACATTCTCCACGGAAGTGACGGGAGCACACCATCTCGAACTATTCGAAGGCAACCGTCTCACAGCCGGCCTCTCCCTGCGGACCGTCCATCACCTGAAGGGCGCCATGGTGCGTTGTCCCGACGTCGGCTTCCAGGACTTCGATCCCGCTTACTGCGAACCCTTCGAGGAACTTGAGGCGAGCCTTGGCCTTTTCATCCAGGACGAGTGGCAACTCACGGACAACCTGGTCTTCACCGGAGGGCTTCGCTTCGATTACAACAGCCTCACGCCAGAGCCGGCGTTCTCTCCACGAACCGCCCTAGTCTTCAGGCCAAGCAAGAACCATGCTCTTCGCGCTTCGTATGGAAGAGCATATCGCAAGCCGACAGTCTTGCAGAGCCACGGCCGGGTGCTCTTCGATGAGGTTTCCTCCGCCCCCGCTGATTTGCGAGGCAGAGTCGCTCATCTCTTCGCGTATGGAATCGGCAACCCCGACCTTCTGAACGAGAAGGCCGACTCCTACGAAATCGGATGGCGTGGACGGTTTCTGGATGGAAAGCTGATAGCAACCACCGACCTGTTCCACGGACGCTTCTTCGACACGATATGGTTTGTGAAGAACAACGTCGCCCTGGAAGCTGGCCTTGGAGGCGTGGAGACTCTGCCGGCCGATGCCGAGATAATGTTCATGAACCGTGAGGGCGACCTTCCTTCCTGGTCTTGGGGAGGCGAGACGACGCTCACACTGCAGCCCTCCAACATGCTGGAGCTGCGCGGGACGTATGGCCTCGATTATTTCAAGGAGACGCTACGAGACGAAGAGACTCACGAAACATTCGTGAGAGTCGTCCCTTTAGAGCCCATGCACCGTCTAATCGGCTCCATTCGCTTGAGACCACTACCCGGCCTCGTAACCAGCGTCGATGCCCTCTGGGTTTCGAAATACCAATCCAATCTTCCCGATCCCGAATCAATCCTGCTCCCAACGACGCTCATTGACTCTGGTGGCCATGTCTTGCTCAACGGCTCTGTCGCCTTTCGGCCGACCATAGGTAGAAGCAACCTCGAGATAGGCATATCGGCCTTCAACATACTGGACGGTTATGCCTTGGACATGCCCCGCCTCGAAACCGCGGACGGCTACTTCGGAGCGGAGAGGCTTACTCGAAGAGTACGGGTGTTCGTAAGAGGCGCAATCTGAACTACCGCTTCGTGAGTCTCTAGCGAGATCCAATCAAAGGTCCTGGTCACCCAGCACCTTGATGCCACCCTCCTTTAGGACCTTTGCGGCGTCCTCAATGGACGAAACCTCCAAAATGACGATCGCAAGGGGCGTCCTTGGAAGCAAGGTGTAGACGTACTCAATATTGATCTTGTTGTCGGCAAGTATCTTCGCGACCGTGTGCAGGGCTCCGGGCGCGTTGGGCATCTCCAAGGCGAGCACGGGCTCTATCCGATGCTCTAGATTCTCTTCCACCAGAACGCGCTCGGCCTTGACCGGATCGTCAACGACGAAACGAATCGTGCCCTTCCCTTCCGACTCGGAGATGAAGATGCCACGAATGTTGACGCCTTCGTGCGCCAGACCTCTTGTAAGCTCGGCCAAGGCTCCAACTCTGTCCTCAGCGTTCATCGAGAACTGCTTCACGCCTGCCATTCCTCTCTCCTTTTCTCCCGATTCAAGTCGTACGAAAAAAGCCGCAAGCAACGCCTCCCAAAACGCCCAGAGCAGCACGACATGCCCGGGACACTCGAGGCACTATACCAAGGTAGCCCACGGCATCCACCACGACAACTTCGCTCACCCTCTATCGTCTGAGTCGCTTGGCAGAAAAATCCCTAGGTATTTCGATCGCTTGGGCGAAACCCGCTGCGCGACGCGACCCCGTGACGTAGCACTCGTCATTTACGTCTCGACCATTGAGCATCAATCATCTAGCCCGGCAAGATCGGATATCGGCTCGCCCAAGTGCAAGCGCTCTATTACCCCCGCAAGTAGAGGAGCGATGTCGAGAATCTCCAAGCGGTCTCGAGGCAAATCCTTTGCCCTTCGTTCGGCGGACGGCAGTGTGTTCGTCACCAGCACCGCGTCCAGGGCGGAATCACGAAGCATCTCTTCGCTTCCCGTCCCGAATAGGCCATGGGTCGCCATGGCCACTACCATCAGAGCCCCGCGCTTCCTTGAAGCCCGCGCCGCTCTCAGTACAGTCTTGCCGGTGCTGATCAGGTCATCGAAGATGAACACTGCCCGGCCCTCGACATCACCCGCGAACAAGTCTCCCGTGACTTTCCCTCCGCTTCGATGCTTCTCGAGTAAACCGAAAACGGCCGAATCACCCGTGGCCTCTTCGTATCCCCGTCGCAGGCCTTCGGCTCGCTTCACACCGCCACTGTCAGGCGACAAGACCGCCACCGGCAGGTCTCCCGCCAGATGCTGGATACGTGGCACGAAAAGAGAGCGTGCCTCCAGGTGCACGGCCTGACAACGAAAGGCGTTCTGAAATGCCGCTAGATTGTGAACGTCGATCGTGACTAACCGATCCAGGCCAACCGCCTCGAAGAGCTGTGCCGTGTAGCGGGAAGAGACGGGATCGTTTCGCTTGGTTTGTCGGTCCTTGCGAGAGTAGGCGAGGTATGGAACCAGCGCGGTCACTCTAGCTGCGCCGTGCTCACGGCACGCCCCCAGGAAGAAGAGAAGCCTCATGAGATTGTCGTTGACCGAAGAGTCGCCGCTGCCGGCGAGTGCCTGTAGAACGTAGACATCACTCTCACGCACCTCGGTCAGCGCCCTAATCTTGTGCTCGCCGTCCTCGAAGGCTCTCTCTTCATGAATAGAGAGGTCACAGCCGAGCGAACAGGCGACGGTCTTTCCAAGCGACCTCGCCTGCGCGAGCGCGAAGAGGCGCATGGACGCCGTCTGAGCCCTACCGCGAGCTACGTCTCGTTGGCCCTCCAGCTGGAGAATAGGGCTTGATTGAGGTTGCAGCCAGAGAAGGGGCCTGCGCGAAGAGAGCGCCGACATGGCCTCTTCTGCCTCATAGAGATACCTTTTTGCCAAAGGCAACCACTTCTTCGGGGTTCGCGGGTTTGGCTCGAGCAGGTGAGCAAGGCATTGCCGAGCCCTTAGTGTAGCCCTGTAGGCAACATAGAAGGCGAGTTGCCGCGCTGCGGGCATGTCGTGCAACAGCTCGGCGACTCGCTGGATTAGGAATGGACCGATCCGTCGGGCACCCAGAACCGCACACTCCATTCCCAAGAACCCCAACTCATCGAAGGGGTCCACCAAGCGAAGTTCTCGCGAAAACTCGAGGCAGTCGATGATCTGGGGCGGCTCCTCCAGGAAGATGTGCTCTGGCCGTAAATCACCGTGGCCCTCTATTATGCGCCCCCTAACGGCACGCTCTCCGATGAGCTCGGGTTCCTCCTGAAGTAAGTGTTCTACAGCCTTCGCTACGGCAATGCCCCGGCTGCCCGTCCCATCAAACTCGGCAAAAACCTCCAGGCTCGAGCTCGTCTCCCTCGTGAACCGATCTAAATACCAGCCCGGCTCGACCGCGACGGGAAGAGCTCGGCGATAGAATGCTCCCAGCCTGCTTCCGACTAGGTCTAGTTGTTCGACCTTCACCGTGCCACTCGATATGCAGGCACTAAGCATTCGATCTTCTGGAAGTCGGCGCATCTTCACCAGCCACTCGACCGTTTTGCCTTCTCCATCGATTGAAAGAGCGCCCTCATCCGAAGAAGTGAGCCGAGCCTTGCCAAGATAGACGTCTTTCGCCAGCCTCCGGTTCAGTATTACTTCATCCCCGCAAGTGCGGCCCCTGGCGGCGAGAGTCGAGTAGTCCAGATGCGGCAGCCGGACCGGCCTTTTCATCTTGTAGGCAAGCTCTCCAGCAAGAAACACGAAGGCCATGTGGGTCTCCCGCACTTCGACCGTCTCCCCCGCATGGGCCTGGGAGGAGGACAGGAACGCAATCTTCTCCTTCAGCGAGATTGGCCGCGGCTCCAACTCATCGGATCGCTCCTTCACGTTCTCATCCATCGTTTTGCTCATACCCTCCCTGTGCCGGTCATCCACCGCAATTAGCCATGCCCCGCCCCGTGGTCAAATAGCGCGACTAGCGACA
>SKWY01000288.1 GCA_007128675.1 Deltaproteobacteria bacterium
GGCAGAAAAACCTCGGCGCCCCATTCTCCTGGAACTCTTGGCCAAAAAGCAGCTGGCCACGACGCCTCTCGCTTGCTTTTCTAGCAACTATCTAGCTCGGCAAAGGAGTGCTAGGAAGCCCTTTCGGCTTGTCGAATGCGAAAAAAGCTTGCAACTATCAGGAATACTTTTACAGTTTGCCCTATAATCATCTATCATCAGTTCGTCGATGATCGGCGTTTCAATTCAGCCACATCTTCAACTCACCCCTCGCAGAACAGGAAAATCACGAAATGCCCAAGACCTACATCCTCATCGATTCCTCCGGCAAAGCAACCATGATTCCAGAGCGGGACGTCGAGCGCATCGCAGCCGAACGCATGGTGTCCGGACAGAGCTTTCAGATTTACCGTGCCGAGCCAATGAAGCTCCAGATTAGTCTGACGCCAGCAGCTGGTGCGGCTCCGATTGCTGCTCCGTCCGCGGGCACCCGTGTGACACGTCGCAAGAAGGCCGGCCGAAAGAAGGCGAGCAAGAGAAGGGCCGGCGCCAAGAAGACGGCCGCTCGAAGGGGCAAGGGCACTGGGAAGGTCGGACGCCCCCCTGTCAACATAGGCCCATGCACAGTCGCCGGATGCAGCCGTTCATCCAAGACGCGTGGACTGTGTAGTGCGCATTACCAGCAACATCGCCGCCTCGTTCGTGAGAAGAAGCCAGGCTTGATCGCCGGCCGAGCGGCTCCACCGGCATCGAAGGCCGAAGCCTCGCCCGCGACGAAGAAGGCCAAGAGGCCGGCCTCCCGCCGTCGCGTTGCCAAGCGCGGAAGGCCGGCGCGTAAGAAGACCGCCAAGCCAGCCGCACAGGCGCAGGCCAAGAAATAGATACATACGGTAGGCAGACGAATACAGAAGGCCCTCGGTTACTTGCCGAGGGCCTTTGCGTTTACATCGTACTTCTTGGCTAGACGCTCGATGCTCTTTCGGTGAAGGCCGCTTCTTCGTGCCGCTTCGCTAATGTTCCCGTCACACTGACGAAGAATATTGACGATATACTCTTTCTCGAAGGCCTCGAGCAGGCTTTCCTTGGCCTCCTTGAACGAAAGACCTTCGTCCAAGATGAGCGGCATCTCGTGCTGCTCGTCTTCCCGAAAACGCGCCGGCAGATCGATGGACTCGATGATATCGCCCTCGGCGAAGGTCAACACGTGCTGCACTACGTTGACGAGCTCACGCACGTTGCCGGGCCAATCGTAGGAAAGCAGAACGCCCATGGCCTGCTCACTGAAACGTTTGGCACCATGACTGGACGCAATCTGTGGATCACGAAGCAACTGCCTGATTATCAGCGGAATGTCGTCTCTGCGCTCGCGCAACGGCGGCAGCGCAACATTGATCACGGAAAGACGGAAGTACAAATCCTCACGGAAGTTGCCGGCTTGAATCTCTCTTTGAAGGTCTCTATTCGTGGCCGCTATGACCCGCAAATCCACGTCGCGGACCGAGTTTCCTCCGACTCGGCGAACCTCACGGTTCTCCAGGACTCGCAGCAAGCGGGGTTGCAGTTCCAAGGAGAGCTCACCCAACTCGTCCAAGAAGATAGTCCCTCCATTTGCCCGCTCGAATGCTCCTGGACGCGCCTTGTCGGCGCCAGTGAAGGCCCCCTTGTCGTGTCCAAAAAGCTCCGATTCGATCAAATTGGGAGGAATGGCGCCACAATCGAGAACGACAAATGGCCCCTTGCGTCTGGACGAAAGCTCATGAAGGGCTCGAGCAACCAGCTCCTTACCGGTACCCGTCTCGCCAGAGATCATCACCGTCACATCCATTGGGGCGATCTTCTTGACCAAACCAAAGATCTGACGCATGCGCATGCTGCGCCCTATCATCTCCCCCAACCGTCCCTCCCGATCAGTCTCGACCGCTATCTCCTCGTCCACGGCGTTGAACGAGAGGGCGGAGCTGCCTACCTTGAGCGATGCTCCCGGCGCCAGGTAGGCCCGCTCTATGCGGCGCCCCTCCAAGAAGGTGCCGTTGGTGGACTCGAGATCCACTAACAGGTAGCCCTTGTCGGTAAACTGGATCTCCGCATGACAGCGGCTCACCGTACGATCGTTGAGAACCAGATCACAGCTAGGATATGAGCCGATTCTAACGCGTTCACGTTCGGTAACCAGCTCTCGGCCTTGATCTGGGCCGGATACGGCGGATATTCGGACTCGGCGCACACGAAGCGTCGTGTGGGTCTCGATGCTCATGGTCTGAGTTCGAGCCCGTCGCAGATCAAACGCTTCCGGCTCGTCGTCGTCCAAACCTGGGTTGGTTACAACCTCGTCCTGGGTGTCGAAATCACGAGATGACATGCCGAGTGAAGGGTACACCGCTCCTGCCTTCGCGATCCATAGGTTCGCGACACTCGAGACCAACAAGGGGCTATCGCTCGGGCCAAGCAACTACCCGATTGCCCTCAATCCGATAGACTGAAATGATTGCAGACATGTACTTCGAGCGCTTGAGCACCGGCTGGCTTTCTTTCCAAGCGCAAGAGCGCGCATCGGCACGAGTGCTCGTCGTCGATGACGAGCCATCCGTCCGTCTCCTGATCTTCGAGCTCATGTCGGCCCAGGGCTACTCGGTGGACCAGGGGGAATCAATCGCCGAGGCAGAAGCCTTGCTCGGATCCAGGTCCTATCAGCTCCTGGTGATCGACAAGAATCTCCCCGACGGATCGGGAATCGAGCTTCTAGAGAGCCTTCGAGAGGCTGGGAACGAAACACCAGCGGTGATCATCACTGGTTACCCTTCGGCCGAGACCATAATGGAAGCTCTCTCCTCTGGAGCTTCCGATTACATCTCCAAGCCTTTCCAAGATGTCTCCCTCGTCCTGAAGAGGCTAGAGTCGATCATCGATGCTCGCATGGCTCGAAGGCTCAACGACCGCATGGTTCAAGATCTATCGAAAGCCTTGGAGGCCAAAGGCCCCGATCATGATCAGGTCGAACGAGTAGCCAAACAGCTGTTCGAGCACAAACGCGCTCTCGGCGAACGCATCTCGGTGCTGGTCGTAGAGGACAACCTGGCTGTCGCCGAGGTCGTAAGAAAAGCACTGGTGGAAGCCAAGCTCACCGTGGAAGTCGCTACCAACATCAAGGCCGCCACGGCTTGGGCCCAAAGGGGAGATGGGCCGCTGGCCGCGCTGCTCTCCGTCGATCTCTCCAGGGCTCTCTCGATGATCGAGGAACTACGCAGGGTCGATGAGCTCCTCGAGATCGTAGTGACGACGGGGTCCACGGACGTGGAGCTGGCGCTCGGAGCCATCACGGCGGGCGCCGCGGACTACGTTCTTCGGCCATTCGAAGGCATAGCCGTTCTTCGGTCCCGCATGAAGAGGGCGGTGGCAAGAGCGAGACGCAGGCGTCTCTACCTGCATCTCATCTCCACCTTGTACCAGGAAGCAAAGAGAGCCGGCCCCAAGGCGATGGAGCGGCTCAATCCACTGTTCCCTGCTCTCGAGGCTACTTCTCATGGGCAGACTCGTCCCGAGCCAAGAGCGCCGGCCAGCTCAATAGTGTTCGCCGAGGAGGTCGATCTCTCCGACCTTTTCGCAGACATGGCTGACCTCGAGGTGCCGCTCGACCATTCCGAGCCCCCCGCGCCCGTCGTTTCGATCAGGAATGAAGAGGCGAGAAGTCCAGAGGATTTGGAGGGGGACGAGCGCCGAAAACACAAGAGAATCGGGGCGAGCCTGGAAGTTCGCTTCCAGCCAGTAACCGAGGAGGGGCTCAACTTCGGAAGCCTCGTATTCAGTCATCTGCGGGACATCTCCGCCGGCGGCATGTTCATAGCAATGGACCAACCCTTTCCAATAGGAACCCTGCTTTCCGTGGAGCTGGATCTGGGATGGGGCATGGAGCCGGTGCTCTTGACTTGTGAAGTGGTTCGCCGTGTGACGAAAAGCGCTTCTACTCGGACAAGAGCAGGCATCGGCGTTCGCTTCGATGAAGAAGTGCAACCCGAGGTCGAACGGCTCATTTCCAGCCTCGCTGAGCGCATCGTACCGGTATAGTGGCTCCAATGGGTATCGGCCGAAGACTCTACGACATCGTTCGAGCGAACGTGGGCTACTACACTCGTCTAGCAAGCGACCGCTTGCACAACCAAGTAGAGGCCGATTCAAAGCAGGCTCATACTCCCTTCGAGGATCCGGAAGAACCGGCCTACACTGGGCAAAAGGACGAAGAGATCGCAAAGGCATATAGGCTGCTAGAGCTTCCTTATGGCAGCGATGAAAGAGCCGTCCGAACTGCCCATCGTAGGCTCCTAGGACGATTTCATCCCGACCGATTCGCCAATGACGAGGTAGGACTCAAGGAGGCCACGCGTCTCTCGCAGGAGCTGACCGCCGCAAGAGACATGCTCTTGAGGGCCCTCGATAGCGGCGCGGTTCGGTAATCGGCGCAGAGTCGAGGCCAAGAGTGCCGAGCGGGAGCGCGGCTTTGCGAGCGGGATGAGTCAGCCCGAGGTTCGCGGGCGGCGTCTGACGATTCGTATTTCTGGCCTTGAGGTTTGAGTATTTTGCGCCACCACGGGTATTCTCGACAAGCTACGATGTTCGAAAGCGAATCACAGGGGAAATTCATGAAGCCCTATCTTCGAGTGCATCCTCGATTGTTTCCATGCTGCTCACTTGTTCTTCTGATCTTGGCTCTTCTTGGCTGCCAGAGCGAGATGCGAAGCAAGCCCTTCCCGGTGGCGGTCCCGGGCTCCGACGCCTTCGCTCTCGTGGGCGAGAGGTTCGTGCTCGATGGAAGCCAGAGTTACGTGGTTGGAGAGCCCTCTGGCACCAAGCCGGATTCGGCTCACTGGACAATCGTCGTCTCTCCTTCGGAAAGAGACGGCGAGGCTCCAGCCACAATAGATGCACCAGGCAGTCTCGAAACGGAGCTGGACATAAGGGCTCCAGGGCTATTCGTCGTACGCCTCGATGTATCCCATGATGGGCGCTCCGGCTCTCCCGCCTACTTGAACATTCACGCAAGAGAGGTCTTCACTCCGCCGATAGCCGTGCCGGGAGACTACCAGACAGTCGATCCAGACGAGATCGTAACCCTAGACGGATCGGCCTCGCAGGCCTTCGATGGAGCGAGTGTCACCGACTACCTTTGGAGACAGATCAGGGAACCTGACGAACCCGAGGTAACGCTTAGCAACCCCAGGTCCGCCCAGACATCCTTCACCGCTCCCAGACCCGCGGGAAGCCTGACCTTCGGCCTCGTGGTCACTGACGACAGGGGCATGGAGAGCGAGGAGTCCCAAGTGGTCGTCGAGGTCAGGGAACTGCCACCGGTTGCGGTGATAGAACCTATCTCTAGCGTCGACGAGGGCGAAAGAATCGAGATCAGCGGACTCGACTCCTATGATCCCAATCATCCCACCCACGAGGTGTCATCGTGGGAGTGGCAAGCCTCGTGGCCAGAGGGAGAAATCGCTCTCCAGGACGCCAATACGCATACGGTTCGATTCAGAGCGCCGAACATAGCCGGATCGCAGCCACCCATACAGCTCTTCCTGACCGTGACCGACCACACCGGTCTCACCGGCACAACTACCGCGAGTATTCAGATCAACGATGTAGTGAACAATCCTCCGGTGGCGGACGCGGGCCCAAACCAAAGGGCTGGCGAACTCGAGGATGTGCGCCTCGACGGAACGGCCTCCTATGATCCCAATGGAGATGAAATCACGTATCTCTGGTACCAAGACGACGGCCCTGACGCGACAATCATTGGAGAAGACACGGCGACGCCAACGGTTATCGCCCCTCGGGTACCAGGGAGTGGAGAGAGCGTCGATGTAACCCTGATCCTAAGGGTTCATGATGGGCTAGTGGCCGATGAGGACTCCGTCACCATCACGGTCGACCGCAGACTTGTCGCGCTCGGCATCTCCGCCGAGCCCGATCGCGTCACCGCGGGCGAGCCATTTGCCGTCGAGGTCCATGTGCTGGACACTACCGGCGCGCGGGAGCCCCGCGCAGAGGATGAGATCACAATCTCTCTCCTCGGCCCCGAGGGCTCGGAACTCATTGGACAGCAAGCCCGCGTCGCACAAGGTGGAGCCGCAATATTCGACGGCCTTTCAATCAACATGGCCGGCTCGGGATACAGAATACGGGCGCAGTCTCCCCCTCTCTCCGACGCCACGACAAACCCCTTCATGGTTGAGCCGGCCGCCCTGGATACTCTCGCGTTCTCGGGGCAGCCAAGTACCGTAGTGGCGGGCGAGGCCATCAGTCCCGAGGTTCGAGTGGAGCTATCGGATCGTTTTGGGAACCGTGTCACGAGCGCTACGAATCAAGTGTCCTTGGATCTCGCCGGTGGACATCCGAGCGCCGAGCTTCGGGGCGATACGAGCGTTGCCGCCTCGAACGGCGTGGCGACCTTTGCGAACATCAACGTGGACAAGGCCGGCAGCGATTATTTACTGGTGGCCGAAAGTGGGGACATGAGCGCAACGAGCGCTTCTTTCTCCGTGACCCATGCCGCCGCCGATCAGCTTCGTTTCCTGGAACACCCAAGCGAGGTGCCGGCGGGATCCTCATTCAACCCTTCCGTGCAGGTCGAGATCCTAGATGAGTTCGAAAACCGGGTAGAGAATGCGACCAACGACGTATCTCTAGCTCTCCAAGGAGGAGAGGACGGGGCGACCCTCCACGGAGAAAGAACCGTTTCAGCAGATGATGGAGTAGCCACATTCGACGATCTGTACGTAGACACCCCCGGCGAGCAGTACTTTCTCGAAGCAAGCAGCGGCGCTCTTCAAGGGGACTCGAGCAATACGTTCGACGTCACCCCGGCCGCTCCCCTACGCGTTGTCTTCTTCGAACATCCACAGGACGTAGAGGCCGGCAGCACTATCTCTGCGGTACAGGTGGAGATACTGGACTTCTTGGGAAACCGGGTGACCACGGCAACGAATAGGGTTTCACTCGCTCTGATACACGACGGGACGGAGAGGAGCCTCGGGGGCATTACGGAACAAGACGCCGTAGATGGCGTCGCGAGCTTCACGAATCTTTCCGTGACCACCGCTGGATCGGGCTACCTTTTGCGCGCCGGCTCCGATGGCCTTGAAATGGACGAGAGCGACCTTTTCGATGTCTACCCCGGACCGGGCTCACCAACCACAACGACGATTGATGCTTACCCGTCCCAGATGGTTGCCGACGGCTCATCGACATCTATAGTAACCGTCCAGGTGAGAGATGAATATGGCAACGACGTCAACAGTGGTGGTGATACGGTTTGCCTTGAAACGACCAGCGGCAGCATCGGTGGCGCGCGGGGACCATGCGATGTGGGCGAGATCGAGGCTACCGATATCGGCGACGGCACCTACTCGGCCACAATCACCGCGCCTGACACCCCGGAAACGGCGATTGTATCCGGTCGCCTGAACGGAGATGCGATCGACGACGAGGCAACTATCGACTTCACTCCACCCGCCTCGCCTCTGACCACCATCATCACGGCTGACCCGACATCAATCGTGGCCGATGGCGAGTCGCCCTCCACCATTACCGTCCAAGCCATGGACGCAGAGGGAAATGATCTTGGGAGAGGAGGCGACCTCGTCTGTCTTTCCACCTCCAGTGGCGCCCTTTCCGGTGAGAGAGGATCCTGCGGCGGCGAAGACGAGGTGATGGCGACTGACAACGAGGACGGCACTTATACGACCGTGCTCGTGGCCACCGAGCCCGGCGTGGCGATCATATCCGGCACCTTGAACGGCTCGACGATTGAGACCGATGAGCCAGAGGTTACGCTCAGGGATCTTCTAGTAATCCTCGATACGGATCCTCAAAATGGTCAGGTTGACCAGTCCTACTCTCATTACTTCGAGGCGGACGGCGGTGAAGAACCGTATACCTATGCCGTCATCGGCTCATTGCCCGCCGGACTTGAAATCGATGACTCCTCTGGAGAGGTCTCTGGCACACCAACCGGCTCTGGTGTCTACCCATTCTTTATCGAGGTCACCGACGTTCATGGCATCAGCGAACAGCAGGCTTTCTCGATCGAGATCTTCCCGGCATTGAGAATCGAATCCGATCTGCCACCAAACGGCCAGGTAGGGGTCGAATACAATCACTTCTTCGAGGCCGCTGGAGGTGAGCCACCATACGTCTTTTTCGTTTTCGGCGCCGGGGGCCTGCCAAATGGCCTCAACTTGAATTCTGAAACGGGAGAGCTCCGCGGCACGCCCACCGTTGCCGACACTTTTGTTTTCATCGTGGCGGTGGAAGACGAGCAAGGCGTAATAATTCAGCAAGAGGTCACCATCCAGATATTCGATGGCCTGGCGATCACTACATCGAGCATCCCCAACGGTCAGCTAGAGAGGGAGTACGACTTCGAGATCGAGGCGAGCGGAGGTGATGGCTCCTACACCTTCAATGTTGTGGACGGCTCCTTGCCGGCCGGCCTCGCGCTTTCGGAAGAAGGAGTCCTCTATGGTACGCCCACGGACACCGGCACATTCGATTTCGAGGTGGAAGTCGAGGACGGCCAAGGAGGTACTCACGCCGTCGAGCTTACCATCGAGATCTTCGAGGCTTTGGCGCTGGTCGACCTAGACGCCCCCAACGGACAGCTGGAGGCCGGGTACTCCCACCAGTTCGGCGTAGAGGGCGGCGAGGAGGATTACGAGTTCAGCATCAGCGGTGACCTGCCGGATGGCCTCGGGCTATCGGGGGACGGCGTGCTCAGTGGCACGCCCACGGAGACTGGCGCATTCACCTTCGAGGTAGAGGTGGAGGATGCTCAAGGAGCAACTGACACCGCCGAGCTTACCATCGAGATCTTCAATGCTCTGGCGCTGGTCGACCTAGACATCCCCAACGGACAGCTAGAGGCCGGGTACTCCCACCAGTTCGGCGCAGAAGGCGGCGAGGAAGACTATGACTTTCGCATCAGCGATGGCGAA
>SKWY01000201.1 GCA_007128675.1 Deltaproteobacteria bacterium
CGCCGTGCGACTTCGAGTAGGTGCATCTTCCGGAGAAGTTCGTTTATTCGGGGCCGACGTGTATGGAGAGCCGGTGAACCTCGCCGCGCGCGCCAAGGCGATGGCGGGTTCTGGAGAGGTTCTGTTGACAGGCGGAGTTCATCTTTCAATGAACCGCGCCGAGGTAGCCACGGAGCCGGTGGGCCGAAGAACCTTCAAGGGGGTACCGGAGCCGGTCGATATCTACCGACTGAGGCGCTCACCCGATTCGGCCGACGCCTACGGAGGGATGGCGCTCGACGCTCTTGGCCTTCCAAGCCTGGATGAACGCGATGCCCGGGCACTGGCCTCCGGTTGGTTTTCTTGGCGCATGCATAGGTTGGCGCGCCTGATGGAGCGCAGAAGGAAGAGCCCCGAGCCCAAGAGTCCGGTGCCGGTCGCCCAGAAGGAGGCGACCGTAAAACCGGAAGTCGAGCCCACCATGAGGGGCGAGCCGAGCAAGGACCCCATGAAGGCCGAGTCCGCCGCCGGCTCCTTCATCCGAGCAATCGTGGGAGCGTCCGCTCCTCTTACCAAGAGCGCCGCATTGAAGCTTCGAGTTCTCTTGTCCATCTGCCGCGCCAATCCCAAGCCCCTTGGCATCGGCGCCGCCGTTCTCGTGCTTCTCCTCGTCGTCATCGTTGCCTTTCGAGGCAGTGACGAAAGACCGGTAAGGGTCGAGGAGGAGGTTCGCCAGGAGGCAAGGGCGTCACTGCCCGAGCTAGAACGAAAGGTCGAGGAGGATCCCGAGGACCAGGCGCTTCGAGCGGCCTACGCTCACGCGCTGGCCTCGGCGGGCCGACGAGAGGAGGCGATAGGGCAATACCTTCGAGTCACGAGCACCGAGCCGGAGGCAATGGCGCCGGCCTACATCGAGGATCTGGTCGAGCTGCTCGAGATCATGGGGGAGGCAACGGGAGACGCGGAAACGGCCCTGCTTCGAGTAGGAGCTTTGGCGGTTGGCCCTCTTACGAAGATCTGGGAGGACGAGGAAGCTGGGAGGTATCACCGAAGACGCGCCGGACAAGTGCTGGTGGCCCTTGGCGAGGATGTGGATCTGGTGCCCGTATGGATCGCGACGCTCGGTAGTAACCAGTGCGCGGCTCGAGAGCTGGCCGCCCGTGAGCTCGCCCGGCTCGATGATGAACGCGCCGTGCCTGCGCTCCGGCGCGCATCGCGGGAGGGCTGCTGGGCGGGAAGAAGAGCGGCTCGTCAGGCGCTCGCGACCTTGGGACATTGAAGCCTGGGACATTTAAGGCGCATGCAGCTCGCCTGCCTTGATGCCTTGGATTCATACGTACTCCCTGGATTCTCTTTGAGCTCGAGACGCTCCAACGTCTTCGAAGGACTACGTCACATGGTGGGACACGGTGCCAAGGTGAAATAGAAAGCAGCTCCCTCTTTGCGGCTCCCTTCCGCCCATACTTCTCCTCCATGCCTTCGCACTACCCGCTCCACCGTTGCCAGACCGACCCCGAAGCCCTCGACGCTCCGATCCAGGCGCCAAAAAGGCTTGAAGAGCAAGGATGCATCCGCGGGATCGAAACCCGGTCCATCATCGCGCACGAAGTACACCCTCCTCTCCTCATCCATCCTTCGTCCGAACTCGATTCGCGCCGACGGACGGGAGGCAGTGAACTTCCAAGCATTTCCGACCAGGTTGTCGATGAGAAGCTTCAGCAGAACGGGATCGCCTTCGACCCAGACGTCTTCTTGAACGACGCCATCCACCTTTCTGTGCGGAAACCTCGAGGAAAGCTCCTCGAACGCCTCATTCACAAGAGCGCTCAAGCTGACCGGCGATGTATCGATCACTGCCTTTCCGGCACGACCAAGACTCAAAAGGGCCTCCAAAAGGCCCTCCATCGCCAGCCCGGCCTTCATGATCCTTTCCAAGAGCAGCAGCGGGACAGTGCCCAATACATGCTGATGCTCCTCTTTCAAGAGCCTGCTCAGTCCCATGATGGCGCACAATCGAGCCCGCAGGTCATGCGAGACCATGTAGTTGAAGGCCTCCAGCTCACTGTTGACCTCCTCCAGCTGGCGAGTCCTATGAAAGACCGCTTTCTCCAGATCGAAGGAAAGCCAGCGTTCCCTCTGAATCAGGCAGTTCCTCTCGACCGCCTGAACCAGCGCTGTGAACAACCTATCGGGCTCGAGATCCTCGGAGGCAAGGCATTCCTGCGCGCCAAGGCGAATGCCCTGCACGCCAAGATGCTCTCCCCTCTTATGCCGGTCGCATACGAGCACCACCGGTAGCCCGGGCGCGCTCTCGCGCAACATGCGAAGAGCAACGCGAGCATCATCATCCTCGATGCAGGCATTCAGTATTACCCCATGGAAGCCGCCGGCGGTGAGCCGGACAACGCCTTCTCCAACGTCGAATACCGTCTCTACCTTCGAGCTTCCCTTGGCGGAGCGTGCGAGAATCGAGCCTGGATGGCTGCCTTCCTTGGTCTCAATAGAGAGAATCGAAAGCTCACCATCCTTATCCAGCGCGAGCTTGCCGCAATCCTCTGTTACATCCACTTTGCGATGCGGCTCGAGTGCCCCAAAAGCGGCTGCCCCCATAGCGTTCCCCCGTGACTCGTCTATCCTTCGAGGCCCCCCAAGACCCCGTCCCGAGACGTCGTATTCTAGCCGCGTGCCGCCGGTTGTCTAGAGTTCATGAAGGAACGCTATACAATAGTCTTCGATAATCCGCGCTGAACCTTCGCCAATGGCGAACAAAGCTTCTTCTTGCCCGACAAGCACTCAGCCAAAGCACGGGGCCTAGAAGGGGGGTCCCAAAACCACCGCATATATCTGCTCGCTCGCCAGAATCCATGGAAGCTTCAACCGAAAGCCAGGCACAAAGCGCATTCGAGCTTCGCCTGCGCCATGCCCTGCTCGAAAGCGAGCTGGTCTCCGAGGACGAACTCGCCGACGCCATCGAGCAGCAGTTGATCCTAGGTGGTCAGCTCGCCACGAACCTGTGGGAGCTGGGGTTGATGGAATCATGCACGCTGAACGAGCTCGCCGGTAAGATCCTCAACCTTCCGGTAGTCGGAGTGGACGATGTGCTGGGGGCCCCCAAGGAGGTTCTTCAGATTCTGTCTCCGACCATGGTAGAGAGAACGCGGGTCTTACCTTTTCGCCAATCTGGATCCACTCTCCATGTCGCGACATGCGATCCATGGGACGACGCAGCCTTGAGGCAGGTAGCGGTCGTAGCCGGCAAGCTAATCTCTCCCCATTTCCTCGGAGAGGTCGACCTCATGCGTCTTGCCGCCCATATCTATGGATTGCCTCTATCAGCGCGTTTCAGGCTTGGCCGCTCGCTTCCCAGCACAATTCGAAGCGGAGATGAGGAGGCGAGCGAGCCGGCGCCGGCTGAAGATCTGATGCCCGAGTCCTTCTTCGAGAACCTCTACGATCAGCGGACGGCTACCCCGGCGCCCCTGGATAGGGACGAAGCAGAGCAGAGGAGCCACGAGTTCGAGGAGATAGTAGAGCTGGAAGAGGTAGTCGAGGAGCCTGCCCCGACAGTATCACCTCCTAGAGTCCGCGCCGATCACGTCGAAATTGAGGTCGATGTCGAGTTGGAGTTCGAAGAGGCGCTGCATTCCCCACAAAGACTCATCGAGCCCGAACCCAGCGAGGAGCCAATATCTTATCGCGAAATCGAAGAGCCTACCGACCTTCGACCGATCGCGGGGCTGGAGGAGGCTGGTGCGGCACTGGAGGAAGCCTCGGATCGAGATAGCGTGGGCCTAGTCCTCTTACGTTTCGCGCTCGGCCGCGGTCGCCGCGTGGCGCTCCTTAGCCGTCGCGGAAACGTTTGGTTCGGATGGCTAGGCGCCGGTCCGGGCGTGGACCCATCGGATATTCCGGGAATGATGCTCCCTTCGGAGCCCGGCACGGCCTTTGGTCTGGTCGGGCAAACTGGGGCACCATTTCTCGGCCCCCTTTCCCCCCATCCGGTGCATGAGGCCTTCTTGAGCAGACTGGGAAAGGAGCAACCTCTCTCGGCCGGCTTCTTCCCGGTACACCATAGAGGCAAGCTCGCTTTCGGCATATACCTCGACGACGGCCACGAGCGAAGCATCGAGCCGGACGTCGGAGAACTCTTGGTTCTGGCGCAAAGAACGGCCGCCACCCTCGATCGCATTCTGGCCGCGAAGCTCGCCAAGGCATGAACCCATGTTGACGCCAGCCGCCGGCGGCGCGATTCTCGCGCAATGCCAAGCCGTCACCACAGCCCAGACACCAAGAGCGGCTACCGTAAGCTATTCGGCGTACCTCGGCCGGAACAGGAACGCGTCAGCGCCATAGTCGAGCTTCTCGGTCTCCACTACCCCGCCGTCACCACCGCCCTGATCCACGAGAACCCGTTCCAGCTGCTCGTTGCAACGATTCTCTCCGCGCAGTGCACAGACGAGGTGGTGAACCAGGTTACCGTCCCCCTCTTCGAACGCTACAAAGACGCCTCGAAGCTTTCGCGCGCGAGGATAGAGGATGTGGAAGCGATTATCCGTCCAACCGGTTTCTTCCGCAACAAGGCTCGAAATATCGTCGCGGCCGCCGCGATGATTCAGGACGAGTTCGATGGCGAGCTCCCTCGGACCGTGGAAGAGATGGTTCGAATCCCGGGAGTGGCCCGCAAGACCGCCAACGTCGTTCTTGGCGCGGCCTTCAAGGTAGCCGAGGGGGTGGCGGTCGACACGCACGTAAAGAGAGTCACGCATCGCTGGAGATTCCATGCTCTCAAGGACCCGGTGAGGATCGAACGCTGTCTTCAAACGCTCCTTCCGAAGGAACGCTGGATCGACTTCAGCAACCAGACCATATGGCACGGCCGGCGTCTTTGCAGTGCTCGCCGTCCAAGATGCGAGGACTGCCCGTTCTTGCCCCATTGCCCGGAAGGCGAACTCCAGGTGCCCACACAAGGATGACTACCTAACGTTCCGCTCATGCGGAAGCTCATACGGTTACTGCGGGCAAGCGGCTCCCTCTTCGGTGAGGTTCGCGGCGCCATGCTTAGCGCCGCCATCTCCTTCTACGCCATCTTCTCGCTGGCTCCCATCGCCGTGATCGCCGTCGCCGTGGCCGGCCTCATTCTCGAGGACGAGCTGCTGCGGGCAGAGATCCAGGGCTACGTCGAGAGGGAACTCGGACCCGAACCTGCTCGCCTAGTCGGCGACATGATGATGCGCACGGCAACCCCAGGGACGAGCGGACTGCTCGCCTCCCTGGCAGGGGTAGCCGTGCTGCTGTTTGCTTCGAGCAGGCTATTCACCCGCTTCCAGCAAGCTCTGGATCAAATCTGGGGAAGGACGAGCAAACCGAGCAAGGCCTTTGGACAAAAGATCCTTCGCCTTGCCTCGAAGCGTTTGCTCTCTTTCGGGCTCGTTTTCCTCATGGGGGTTCTGCTGCTTGCTTCCGTCGTGGTCTCGACTGTCGTGTCGGCCGTTGGCGAAGAACTCTCGGCATGGGTTCACATTCCAGAAGCCCTTACAAGGGCAGTCGAGCTGGGCGCCGTCGGTCTCGTGCTCACCGGAGCATTCACCTTGCTGTACAAGTTGTTGCCCGACGTCCGGGTCGACTGGCCGCCAGCCCTCGCAGGCGCCATTTTGGCGACGGTACTCTTCTCCATGGGGCGGGTGGCTCTCGGCGCCTACATTGGGCATGGAGCCGTGGCGTCCACCTATGGAGCCGCCGGCTCTCTGGTGGTGCTGGTTCTATGGATCTACTACTCGACTCAAGTGGTGTTCTTCGGGGCGGTCTTCAGCCGGGTCCTCACCGAGGACCGCAAACGTAAGGAGCCTCTTTCGGTACGGCCCTCCTGGCACTTCCATCCCCCGCCGGCATGGGACAAGAATGGGCCTGACGGTGCTGGCCGGAAAGCAGAACCGAGAAAGGAACAGCCGGGGCTTTCAAGACACCGCTGAGGCGGCACCCGCCTACTCGCCGTCGAGCTCATCACAGAGGTAGCAGGACTTGAGCCTCAGAACGTCTTCCTCACGGCGGACGAATGCATCGACCACTCTAGCGTCGAACTGCCTATCTCTTTCCTCGAGCAGAATCGACATGGCCGTCTGATGGGGGAACGAAGGCTTGTAGCAGCGCCGACTGATGATGGCGTCATAAGCATCGGCCACGGCCACGATTCTGGCCTCCACCGGGATCTCCTCTCCTTTCTTTCGGAAAGGGTAGCCTCCGCCGTCCCATCTCTCGTGGTGAAAGAACGCGATGTTCTTTCCCAGCCGAAGCAGCCCCATCGGCCCTTCCGTTCCCGCTTGACGCTCCGCCCCCTCTAGAGTCTGTCCGCCAATCAAGGGATGAGTGCGCATCACACGCCATTCCTCGGGAGTGAGTCTTTCCGGCTTGAGCAGAATGCTATCCGGGATGCCTACTTTTCCTATGTCATGTAGCGGGGCCGCCTTGTAGATGGCTGTCACGAAGTCATCGTCCACACTCTCGAAGCCGGGCTGACCGGCGAGCTCTTCGGCCAAAATCCGCGCGTAACCCCGCATACGCTCGAGATGGTGCCCCGTATCCGTGTCTCGGTACTCCGCCAATCGCGCAAGCCCCAAAACCGTCGCGTCCTGGAAGAGATCCATCTCCTCCATGTGAGCTCGAAGAAGCTTCTGCGCCTGACGAAGATCCTGGTTTGAAGTCGACAGAGCCTCATTTGCCTCGAGTAGCTCGACGAGCAGGCGCTGTCGCTCACGAGCCAGAGTCTGTCTCTCCAAAGCCCTGTGCACAACCCTGGGTAGAACAGCAATATCCTCTAGTGGCTTGCGAAGATAGTCATAGGCTCCGGATTCCAGGGCCTGGATGGCTGTATCGGTCGAGGCGTATCCCGTTATTACTATGGCCTCTATATCGGGTTGAATCCTCCGGGCAATCTGTAGAACCTCGAGGCCGGAGATGTCTGGAAGATTCTTGTCCAGGACGACCAGATCGAAGGAACCGGTACCGAGGCGGTCCAGTGCCTCACTGCCATTCGTCGCGACGGTCACGGCAAACCCTTCCCCTTCCAGGGCGGCACCGAAGACCTCCGAAGCACTCTCGTCATCCTCGACGACGAGCACCCTACCCGACCGGGGCGCACTCTTGGACTCGATCTTTCGCAGATTAGCGATACGCTCGCGCAGGCTCCTTTCGGCTCGGCGAAGAGCGACAGACTCCTCCGCTTGCCGTCGAAACTCCTCGAACTGAATGGGCTTGGTGAAGAACCGGTCCACTCGAGCACGATTGACAGCGTCCATTGCCGTTCGGATGTCCTGGGAGCCGGTAATCAGGACCCGTATCGAATGCGGATGACTTACGAGAGACGCCTCGAGGAGAGTCACCCCAACGCCGTCTGGAAGTACTTGGTCTGCGATGATCAGCTCATAGTCCTTGTCCTCGAGCATCTCAATTGCCGTGGAAAGGTCTTTGGCGGTGCTCACGTCGAAGGCAGAAGCAAGCGCGTCGGCAAGCATCGCACGGATGGTCCCGTCATCGTCCAGCACAAGCGCCAAGGGAAGCCCGTCGGACTCGGCGTGGCCAAAGGGGCCGGTCTCGGCAAGCGGCGTTGCCGAAGCGGCGCTCGGCCTTCTCACCGCGACACCATCTCTGTTGGAATGGAAGCGTTCATCGAAAAGTCCATTATCAACCAATTTCCCGCTTTTCGGTCCCCGGCGCTACCTCCATCTCGTAGGACCTCCTCGTTCGACCAGACTCTATGCTCGGAACGGGAAGGCCGATACGTGCCATCAGGTCTCGATCCAGAAGATGCGTCGGAACAACGTTGGACAAGGAAGCCAGAAGATTGCCCCTGACCTTGGGGTTGTCCCTGCAAAGATCGTCTAGCAAGCGCTTCACCTTGGTCCGATACAGGTCTTCCTGATTGCAGCACAGGTCACAGGTGGAGGTTGGAAAGCTCATCAGTCGCGCGAACTCCACTATGTCCGACTCGGAGACGTACGCTAGGGGCCTTATCACAACGTGCTCTCCGTCGTCGCTTAGCAGTCTGGGCGGCATTGCCTTGGTCTGGCCCGAGTAGAGAATATTGAGCAGCAGGGTTTCGATCAGATCATCACGGTGGTGGCCAAGGGCAATCTTGGTGGCCCCAAGCTCCCTCGCTACCCGGTAGAGTATGCCCCGACGGAGGCGCGAGCAAAGAGAGCAGTAGGTCTTGCCTTCGGGAACCTTCTCGACAACCACCGAATGAGTATCCTGGCGCTCCAGATGAAAAGGCACACCCTCGCCTTTTACGAAAGACTCGATGACGTCGCTCTCGAAGCCGGGAAGCCCTTGATCCACCGTCACCGCGACGATCTCGAAGGTAAAGGGGGTCCGTCGCTGCATGAGTCGGAGAATGTGCAGCAAGGTCATGCTGTCCTTGCCTCCCGACAGCGCCACCATCACACGGTCCCGATGCTGTACGAGCCCAAATTCCTTGCAGCAACGACCCACCTCGAGAAGAAGGGCACGGCGCAGCTTCTCCAAACGGCTCGAATCCGAACCAATCTCTCTAGGCGGAGGTTCCATACTTCCTTATCGTCTCCTTTGGAGTTGCTGAAAAGTGGCCACTAGTAAGGGACGGCGAAAGGTTTGCCGCCAAGGCTGCTTGGAGCCTACCAGCCGGTTAGCGGCATCTACAAGCCGGGAAAGGACTGCCCAGAATCATCGGGTACAGGTTATTCACAGCCTGCCCATAAAGGGCATGGTGCTAATTGGCTACTAGTGATACGTTGTGCGCCGACATGGCCATGGTGCTTCTCGCAGACTCGGACGCCTCAAGATTAAGTGAGCTGCGGTCCCTCCTTCGACACGAAGGTCATCGCACACTGCTCGCCGCTGACGGTCTCGCATGCCTCGAAAAGGCCCAGAGATCGCATCCTGCTATGATTATCGCGGATGTGGGCCTGCCTGCCTTGGACGGCTTTGGACTTGCTCTTTCCGTTAGGGA
>SKWY01000346.1 GCA_007128675.1 Deltaproteobacteria bacterium
GGTGGCCGAACGCTTGGCCTGCGCCCTAGCTCATGCTCATGATCAGGGGATAATCCATCGTGACGTCAAACCCGAGAACGTCATGATCCAGGATGATGGCACAATCAAGCTCACCGACTTCGGTATTGCCCGCATGGTCGATCGGGACGAGCGCATGACGCAAACGGGCGCCCTACTGGGCTCACCGGCGCATATGCCTCCCGAGATCATAGCCGGTGAAGGACTTGATCATCGTGTCGATATCTTCAGCCTCGGAACAGTCCTCTACTGGCTTTCGTGCGGCTCGATGCCTTTTACCGGAAGCTCGCCCGCGGAGATCTTGAGACGAATAGTGGAGTCCGACTACCCGGATCCGCGCATGCTCGATCCAAGGGTATCCGACACTCTCGCCGCCATAATCATGAAGGCCATGGCGAGGCAGCCAGCCAATCGTCATGAAACGGCCGCCGAGATGCAGCGCGAGCTCGCCGAATATCTCGAGGCACATGGTTTTGCACGATCGGAAGAGGAGCTATCTACCTTCTTCGCTGATCCGCCGACTTACAAACGGGTCCAAAAGAGCCGCCTCATGGATGCCCTGCTCGAGCAAGGGAAGAGGGCCGCCGAGAAGCGAGACATCGCTTCCGCCATTGCAGCATATGATCGAGTCCTTGCGATTCAGCCAGGGCACGAGGGGGCCAAGAATCTGGTGGGACGACTCCGGCGGCAGAAAGCAAGGCGAGCCGGCGCAGCTCGAGTGCTGGGTGGTGTCGCCGCCGCCGCATTGGCCGCGGCATTGGCTTTTCTGCTTCCGTGGGAACACATCGTTCGTCCGGCGGATGAGTCCGCAGCGCACCTCCTAGGTGATGAGCCCAGCCCCAAGAAAGCACCTTATGACACCGACCCCACCGTCGGAAGCGACTCGGCGGCTGTCGAGGACGAGCCGTCTTCCGAGGTCTTTCCAATTGATTCTTCGTCTCGCGCTTCCGACTCCACCAAAGAGTCTCCTGTCCAAAAGGTTACCTTGATCGATGACGGAGACGGAGCAGACGAACAAAGAGAGATCTCGAGCAAGGCAAGGACGACACCCCCCGAGCATGATCGGGGTTTGGCGACTTCCGAGTTGGACGATGAGCCGAGCACAGAAGCCCGACCCAGGAGAAGAATACCTTCGGAGCATTCGCGGGTCGGGAAGCAAACTGCCACATCGAGGCAAGAACCTACTACGCAGCCACCCGACTCTAGAGTCGTGCGGATCTTGTTGGATACGTGGGCGGACATCTCCATTGACGACAAGCGGCTAGAAAGAGACCGGGAAGCTCGCCCGAAGCTTCCTGTCGGACGACATCGGCTCTCCATTCGAAGAGAAGGCTTCCTGCCAATCGAAGAGGAAATCGAGGTGCCGCCTGGCGATGAGATGCTCGAGCTTCGACATCGACTCATCCCGCGTCCAGCACGAGTGAGGATCATCAATGATCAAAACGTGGCGGTCAGCCTGAATGGTAAGTTGATAGGTCCAGCCACGAGTGACGGTTTCGAGGTGCCCATCACTTTTTCCGAGCGTCCCGACGGTAGATTCGAGTATCCAACAACCGCTGTGATTCGATTGGAGAAGCCCGGTTACATAGAGCAGGTTCACGAGCTTCGCTTGCGCCCAGGCCAGGTGGAGGAAATCGTCGCACGCTTGGAGCCCGAGGCATGAGTACCTTTGCCTCATCTTGTCGCGTCATGATTTCGACCCTGTTGGTCCTATTGATGGCGTTTCCTGCCGTGGCACAAACTCGCGGTAGCGCCGAGGGTCAGCTCGTAAGAGCACGTGACAGATTCGATTACGGCGATTACGCCGATGCTGTACGCATATTGCGACGCCTGATAGATGAGGGAAGGTTGACCTCGGAGCAGCAGCTCGTGGAGGCTCACCGCCTGCTCGGTGTTTCCCTGTACTATATGAACGATCATGAGGAGAGCAGAGCGGCCTTCGTGCGCCTGCTTTCCATCGAGCCGGACTTTCGCCTCGATCCCTTCTTTCATCCTCCTAGACTCGTTGAATTCTTCGATGCCGTTCGTGCCGACAACGAGGCACTGCTCGCTCCTCTTCGAGACCAGCGAAGACGCCTCGAAGAGCAGCGTCGCCTCGAAGAAGACGCTCGACGGCGACTTCTCGAAGAGGAGGAACGAAGACGCCTGATTCGCCAGCGAGAGCTGGAGCCAAGCGGCCAGGACGAGATGCTTCTGGAGAGAGTAATCTCGAATCACACCTATGCCGTCAACTGGCTTCCTTTTGGTGCCGGGCAGTTTCAGAACCAGCAGCAGGCCAAGGCAATCGGTCTTGCCACCGCCCAGATAATAATGGGGTCGGCAAGCATTCTGAGCTACGCCGTAGTCGCCTCCGCTCCTCGCTGCGTGGAGGTGGACCTTCCACGGGGCAGTTCGGGAGAACCGCTGCAAACCGAGACAAGATGCGGCATACCGGATGAAAGCATGAACCTGGTCCGCAACATGGAGCGGATGAAGTGGATGACTGGAGTAGCCTTCTGGGGGCTGGTCGTCTACGGGGTAGTCGACGCTCATCGTCATTATCAACCCTACAAGGTGATTTCCGAGCGACGCGTCAGCCCCCCCTCCGCCATTGAGGACGCAGCAGAGTCTCCCTCCAACGGAAATGACAGCGACTTTGATGCCGCCAACCCAACAAGCGGCGACCAAAGCGTCTCGATGAGCAATACCCCTGTATCGTCGAGCCGACCCTCTTACGCTTCAGGCCCCACCGATAAGCAAGTCTTCCCCACCCCGGTCAAGCTGACCCTCTCTCCCTGGTTTTCCTCGAGCACCGCTGGGGCTGCCCTGACCATTCGCTTCTAGCCTCTCAGGACTTCTCATGGCTCAACTCATCGTCACTCTTCCGGACGGCAGTACCCACGATTACTCCCTTTTCAAGCGAATCACTTCGATTGGCCGAGGCAAGGGGAACGACGTGGTCGTGGATGACGACTCACTTACGGAAACCGCGGCAATCATCACTCGCGATGGCAGCGCTTGGTTACTCGAGCCGCTTGGAGGCACTTCACTGCGAGTAGAGGGGCGCAAGCGCTCGGATCATGATCTGTCAAGCGAGGTCCCAGCAACAATCGGAGAGACGAGCATTCGCCTCTGCGAGGAGGCTTTGGCCACCAAGGCTTCAGAAGATGCGCCGCAAACACCGGCACAATCAACCACCCGACTTGGTCGTGGAGAAGATGCCCTGACGGCCCTTGGTCAGCTCCACGCCTTTAGCAAGCAGCTACTATCCGAGCATGAGATCTCCAAGCTCCTCGACAACCTCATGGACGCCGTCATCGATGTGACCGGTGCCGACAAGGGCTTCCTCATTCTATTGGAGAATGGCGAGCTCTCGGTGAAGGTGGCTCGCAATCTTGCTCGAAAGAACATCGAGGACGCCGTAAGCCGAGTCAGTGACACCATCATTGCCACGGTCGCTCGCGACAAGGAGCCCATAATCGTCGCCGATGCTTTGAGTGACGAGAAGTTCAAGTCCAGCGAATCAGTGGTCAACCTCAAGCTCTGCTCGGTCATGTGCGCTCCCATGACGGATAAGGGAGAGCTGATTGGTCTCATCTACGTGGGAAATGACAGCGTAGTCGATCTCTTCGAGCCCAGCGACCTCGAGGTGCTGACGATCTTCGCCGGACAAGCCTCGCTAATCGTCTCCAACGCGCTGCTGCTCAATTCTCTGCGCAGGGAGACAGAGGACCTCAAACGTACGATAGAGGACCAAAGATTTGGTGAGATCATAGGTTCCTGTGAACCAATGCTCAGTGTCTTCCGGAAGATCGAGAAGGTGGCTGGGACGGATATATCGGTGCTCATAACGGGAGAAACCGGGACGGGCAAGGAGCTCGTCGCAAGGGAAATTCATCGCCGCAGCCCACGAGGAGATGGCCCTTTCGTCGCCATCAACTGTGGGGCAATCCCCGAGAACCTCCTCGAATCGGAGCTCTTCGGCCATGTACGCGGTGCATTCACGGGAGCCACGAGCACGCGTCAGGGACGATTTCAGGCAGCAAATGGGGGCTCTCTCTTTCTGGATGAGATAGGTGAGCTGCCTGTTGCCTTGCAGGTCAAGCTTCTCCGGGCGCTGCAAGAAAAGACGGTCACCAAGGTAGGAGACACGAGGCCCGAGCCCGTCGACATTCGTATCGTCGCGGCCACGAACAAGGATCTGGAGCAGGAGATTCGTGCTGGCACCTTCCGAGAGGATCTCTATTATCGCCTCAACGTCATTACCCTGCACCTACCTCCCCTAAGAGAAAGAGGCGACGATGTTCTGGTTATCGCGCGCTACCTTCTCGAGAAGTACAACAAGGAGTACGGCAGCCGTGTACGCGGCTTTTCCCCGGCGGCCATCAAGGCCATTCGAAGGTACACCTGGCCGGGAAACGTAAGACAAGTGGAAAATCGCCTCCGCAAGGCCGTCGTCTTGGCCGAGAAGTCGATGATCGGTTCAGCCGACCTCGACCTTGGCGAATCAGCCTTCGAGGCAGTGCTGCCCTTGCAAGAAGCCCTCGACCGATTCAGGACCGACTACATCAACGAGGTTCTCGCCCGAAACGGTGGCAATCGCACCAAGACCGCGAAGGATCTGGGAGTCGACCCGAGAACCATCTTCCGTCATCTGGAACGGTTGAACGAGCCGGACAAGACCTCTGCCTGACGCGGATGTCGTGCTTGATGGAGCCAAAGATGCATAAGAGCCTGAAATTAGGACCCTTAGCTGCTGGCATAACTGTTGCTTTTCTTCTTGGGTGTCTGATCCCACAGGACATCCAGCAAATGAACGAAACCCGTCCCATCAACAGGCCGCCAGCTTTCAATCTCGACAGCATCCTACCAAGCTATCCCGTGGTGGAGATCAATACGGCATGCCGAGACGAGCAGACGGAATTCTGGGCAGAGATAATAGAACTGGATGTGGATCAGGAACTCACGGCCATCTGGTTCTGGAACTATGACGTAGGCGCCGACTACCCCGAGGCCATTCGCCTTCTCCGCGAGGATCGAGTCGCTCCTAGCGGCACCAAGTACCGCAGCCTTCGGCCCTATCACCTCCCTGCGTCGCAGGAGCCCGACGCAGAGCTCGACGCGGAAGGAGCCAACACGCTCGAGGTCTTCGTGGTGGAGACGGCGGCCCTAGATAGAGGAGCTGTCGGGAACCCGTTTTTCCGCAACCTTCGCGATTGCAAGCAAGAAGGCTATCCAGCTTCTTGCATTTCGACTCACCCCGCGGTCATGCGATGGACCGTGGACAACTTCAGCGAAGAGGGATTGTGTCACTAGCTTCGCCAAAAGAGACCGTCGCCAGGGCCTCCAGGGCGACGAGTGGAACGAGGCCACTACGCATCCATGGCATGCTCGCCATGGTCCTCCTTGCGATCATGGTATTGCCATTGACCACCGGTTGCGTGGCCATGGACATGGACTGGGGCGCCCCTTGCTTCTCGAAGGCCGACTGCCCCGAGGGGCAAATTTGTATTCTCGGCACGTGCACGGCAATGCCTGATTTCGAGGTGGACGTGGAAATCATTCCATTGCCCACACACGAGCACATGGCCTATCCCGTCCACGCCGTCGATCTCTACAGTCCCGAGGCCCTTCAAATCATAGTTCCCTCCCCCACGGTAGTAAGCGGCAATCTTCAGATCGACACCGAGCCCTTTTTGCGGTCGGCACAGCTTCTCTTCTCGACCGAAGTCGATCTGCGGCGCCCACAAAGACACTCTGTGGAAGTCGGCGGCGAGAACGGACGTGATTCGAACTTCGAGGTAAAGCTGGTCGCTTCCATGCTCGAGCAAGGTCAGAATAGAGCCATTCCGTACTCCGTAACCGCTCGACCTCTAGAGCAAGAAGAGTGCTGCTTCGATGATGATGCGGCCTGCCCCGTTCCCTTCTCGATGAGCGGAGTCACCTTCCCTAGCGATGTGGACAATCTCTTCCTCGCCTTCCCCGACAACCCCACCCGAATCTCCGGGGTCGTGTTGAAGGAAGATGGAGCTTCTCAGCCGAATGTGAAGGTACTAGCCTCGGCCGCCAACGGAACCATCCACAGCCTTTCTGTCTCCACCGAGGAGAACGGAGAGTTCTGTTTGGCCATGAATCTGCCGAAGGATGGTCGGGACACCCCCGTTAAGCTTCGCCTTACTCCAACGACGTTTGAGACTCCCTCGCCCGTGTTCGAGCACGAAATCATCGTGACGGCGGGAAGAGCAAATCGAGATATCGAGCTCACCATAGGAGATTTCGACTCACACCAGCTCCTGGAAGGCTTCCTTTTGGACAAACAGGACGAACCAATCGGTAATGCGGTCGTCTCGTTCCATGGTGAGGTGGGCTCTGGCGGCAGCCTCTCCGCGACAGCCCGCACCGGGTCCGACGGTGGCTTCACCGTCGAACTACTGCAAGGGGATTACATGGTGCGCGCCATCCCGCCCGCATCGAGTCGTGCCGCCTCGATCGAGCAGCACGGCTTCGTCCTCGACCTCGACGAGGATGGGTCCGCTCCCTCGCCCCTCGTCATCGTTGCTCCCGATAGACCTCCCCTGACGGGCAAGGTATTCGGCCCTGGCGGCGAGCAGAAGCCAATGGCCGACGTGGAGGTCATTGCCCTGCGCGAGTCCGCCGCTTCCAAGTCTGGGCCTGGAGTCGATGCCTTCATCGTCCAAACGGACTCCGACGGCAGCTACGAGCTGCGGATCGATCCTGGCCCATATCGACTCTATTTCAAGCCCCCCGCCAGAGCCGGGCTCCCCCGTATGGTGGGCCCTGTCGTGGAGATAGAGCTTGGCGTCTCACAGGGGTTGACCCCCATAGTGCTCGAAGAGCCGGCTTTCGTGGAAGGGAAGGCTTTGGGCGCCGCCGAGGATGGACTGACCGTTCCCTTGGCCGGTGCCAGGATAGAGGTGCATGCGCGAAAGCGAAACAGCACCTACCTGCTTTGGGAAGGACGAGCGGAAGATGACGGAACCTTCGAGGTCTTGCTTCCCAAGAGCCTTGCGGCCAGGGTAGAAACGTTCCCGCAGGAATAGCAGGTTCACGAAGCAAACCGGTAATCCCTCGTCAGGATCAAGCATCCATGTCCTCCTCTCCCCGCCCAAGGGAATATCGTTCCTATCGAGCCGCGACCTACGTTACCTATGTACTGATAGTGGCGTTCCTTACCTCTCTGCCAATGATTGCCGTGGTCAGAGGGCTAGTGGCCGAAGCAAGGGTAACGGCCCCTCCGCGTGAGCCGATTGTAGATGCGGGCACCGATACCGCGCTCTCCAAGTCCGATGCCATTGCATGTCTGGAGGCTTTTCAGGCCTTGCGAGAGGAAGCCGACTCCCGTTTTGGCGAGCTCGGTGTACTTACCGGCCGTGAAGGGCGCCAGGCCATGCATACTTGGGCGGACGACTCTCGGCTCTGGGAGACAACCTTGGCCTCCCTGGCCGAGGAGTGCCGAGTAGGCGATCCCGAAGCTGGACCGAACGCAGAGGTCCTAGCACCAGTAGCCATCAGCTTGGAGCGAGTAGGACGCGCCTACAACACCCACGCTACCCGCCTCGTACTGGAAGATGGGTCTCTGTTCGAGGATCTATCCAGTGCCTTCTCACGGGCTCGGTCGGATCTTGGCAAGAGCCCGTGAAGAGTCTTTCCTCCACCTCTCGAGTGGATTGAGTTCCCAATACGAAGCAGCGGCCTGTCGATGCTCGCTCTAGCCTCCAGGAGTGAGCTCCCCAAGGCCCTCTATACGCCTTCTCAAGGTCTGCGAATGCCTCCCCCCCGGCTCCAGCTCGAGCCCCTTCGAGAAAACCTTCCGAGCCTCACCCGGCCGCTCTATGGCAACGAGAGAATCTCCGAGAAGCAAATGCGCGTAGGGAAGCATGCTGGGTGGCGAGTTCTCGTCGTCGACGTATAGCCGGAGTGCTCTCACCGCCTCCTGATGTGCCCCAAGCCGGTTCTGAGCTACCCCGAGATAGTATGCCGCCGTGGCCCTCCTAGCCGGTTCATGGTCATCGGGCATGGCACTGGAATGCCTAACCACAACCTCGAGATCTTGCACCGCGGCGTCCATTCTCTCGGCTTGGAAAGCGCGCCGTCCTCGTTCCCAAGCTGATTGTACGATGTTGCTGCGAACCTCACGCGCCCTTCCTTCAATCAACTCTTTTAGGATCCTCGGCACTCGGCCCATATCGAACGCGTCGAGCTTCTCTAGACCTGCGAGCTGATCATCCAACTCTTCCGAGGAAATACTCTGGAAGATCGACGCCGCGATTCGCTCCGCTTCGAGCCTACCCTCCAAGGCCTCCTTGGCCTCGCGCGCCTCTACCTCGGCGGTCTGCACCCTTTCTGTCGCCTCCGCCAACGACTCCTCGGCGGTTTCCACCGCTGCCCGCGAAACCGCCGTTCCCGCAAGGATGGCGGCTCCAGCAGCCAAGGCGGCAAAAAGAACGTAGGCACCAATGCTCGAGATCAAATGCCGTTTCTCGAACTGCTCCTGCGTCTTTCCAACCGCCTTGACCTCCGCATGGAGGGTACGAAGCAAGTTGTCGCTCTTGATAACAAGATTGCGGGCCTCGTAGACCTCTGTTCGAAGGTCGGAAAGCTCCTTGTCGATCCCTTTGTTTTCGGTCATTTCGAAGTCCAATCAGCGTCCGATTCCCGCCGGCCTCCGCTCCGGTTCGAAGAAAACAACCAGCCCCGCCCAAAGCAGGTTCCCGCCAGCATCTATCATGGGTGTCTCTTGACCAACAGATGCCCGCAAACGGGCAAGCAATGTCCAGCGATCCTCTATGAATACCCCCACACGTTCGCCGAGCGGAAGATAGGCGCCCATGCCCATGAAGAGGCCTTGGGCTGCGCCTTCATGGTAGCTCCCGTCCACAGTAACCCCAACTATGTGATAGCCGCCGCCACCGACGACATAGAACCA
>SKWY01000189.1 GCA_007128675.1 Deltaproteobacteria bacterium
ATGTCGGAATGGGCTACGTTCAGCTGGGGCAGCCATCTCCAACTCTCTCTGGAGGAGAAGCACAGCGCATCAAGCTCTCCCGCGAGCTTGCAAGAGTGGCAACGGGTCGCACCCTGTACGTGCTGGACGAACCGACGACGGGCCTGCACTTCGATGACATCCACAAGCTGTTGAACGTCCTGGACCGCCTCGTCGACGCGGGCAACACGGTCGTGGTCATCGAGCACAATCTCGATGTAATCAAGTGCGCCGATTACGTCTTGGACCTTGGCCCGGATGGAGGCAACGCTGGGGGCCTGCTGGTCGCCCAAGGCACTCCGGAAGAGATAGCAAAGGTGGGAAAGAGTCATACCGGCAAAGCCCTTCGGCCTCTTCTACCCAATGCCAGCCTCAGAGAGAGCGGACCTGGCCGTAGCCGGCGAAGGCCCTCGAGACCCGGGACATCTCCTCGTTCGAGAGCCTAGGAGGTTCGCCAAGAGTCAAGGCCTCCAGGTACATGGCTGCCAGCGTTTCGACCTCCGTCGCCAGCTCGAATGCGGACCTTGGACAATCGCCGAGAGCCAGCATTCCATGGTGTTCCAAGAGGCAGGCTCTTCGGCCCTCCAGTGCCCGCAGGGCATTGTCCGCCAGCTCTTGGGTTCCGAAGGTCGCATAAGCCGCGCATCGGATGTCCGCCCCTCCAGCCACGGCCACCATGTAGTGAAAGGCGGGGATACTACGACCATGACATGCGAGCGCCGTGGACCGAATTGGGTGAGCGTGAAGAACCGCGCAAACGTCCGGCCGCGAAAGAAGGATGTCTCTGTGCATCCTCCACTCGCTGGATGGGGCATAGGAGCCATGCGCCGCGCCCTGCATGGTCATGCGCACGATGTGGTCCGGCCGCATCGAATCGTAGTCCATTCCGCTGGGAGTAACGAGAAAGACGCCGGGGTCTAATCGCGCGCTCAGGTTCCCGCTCTTTCCCTGGTTCAGCCCCGACGAGTTCATGGAGCGACATGTCTCGACCATGAGGGCTCTTAGATCCTGCTCGCTCCTCTCTCTGCCCAACGAGCAGGCATCGACGATTCGCTGCCTGGTAGACGAATCGATCATTGCCGTGGTTCTCCCTTCGGCGAGCTTCGACCTTGACGTTCCGGAAACAAAGACAAGAGTCCTTCCGTGGTGGCCGAGCACACGCCCCTATCGGTGACCAGAGCAGTTACCAGGCCTGCCGGGGTGATATCGAATGCCGGGTTCACGACATTCGTTTCACCAGGAAAAGGCCGCACCGAAGACAGCTGGCCTCCACTCGTCAGGCCGTGCACGTTCGTGACCTCGTCCGAGTCACGATCCTCTATCGGGATGTCCGATACTCCATCGAACACCGTCCAATCAATCGTCGGATGCGGGAGCGCCACGAGGAAGGGAACATTGCAATCCTTGGCGGCGAGCGCTTTGAGGTAAGTCCCTATCTTGTTGCATACATCTCCAGCCGCAGTCGTGCGATCGGTACCGACAAGACAAAGGTCCACCTGACCTTTCTGCATCAAGAGACCGCCGGCATTATCCGTGATGACCGTGCACGGCACCCCGTGGCTCGCCAGCTCCCAGGCGGTCAGCGCGCCTTGCAGCCGAGGTCGCGTCTCGTCCACCCATACATGAACGGGGATGCCCTCATCATGGGCCAAGTAGACAGGAGACAGAGCGGTACCAAAGTCCACCGTGGCAAGCCAGCCGGCGTTACAATGGGTCAAGACATTGACTGCCCGTCGCCTTCCAAGCCGCTCCCAGGCGTCCTTGATGAAGGGAAGGCCGAAGGCGCCAATTGCTCGATTGATCGCTACGTCCTCTTCACAGATGAGCCCAGCCTCATGGAAGGCAGCATCGGCGCGAAGGCTCGGCGGCAGCGGCCTTACTTTGGCGGATACCCTATCCAGCGCCCACTGGAGATTGAACGCTGTTGGCCTTGTCGAGAGCAAGAGCTCATTGGCCGAATCGAGCATCTCATCGGAGGGATCGTCACGAAGAGCCAGCCAAATGCCGTAAGCCGCGGTAGCGCCTATTAGGGGGGCTCCTCTGACCCTCATCTCCTTGATTGCCGAAGCGGCCTGACTCAAGCTGTCCAGCCGCTCGAAGACGACCTCGTGCGGCAGCCGCGTCTGATCAATCACCTGGACGTAACGCCCATCCTCGGTCAGACCGATGCTGCGATGATGGATGCCCTCGATCCTCATAAGGCCGCAATTCTCTTTCCGAAGCTTGCGCGGACCAAACCCGCCAGGCCCTAGATACGCAGACGAGCGGACAAGGTGAATATGGCCGTGTTCACCCAGACCTGGTCCGGCGCGTACCAAAGATCATTCATGAACTCGAAGCTGAACTGAACCGAGTTCTCCAAGATCCCGACAGATGCCCCACCGTCAATCTGCATGCGAAACTCCGGCGCACTATAAGCCTTGAGCAAAGAGAGGGCTCCATGGAGTTGGAGCCATTCGGTGGCAATGAAGCGATGCTGTCCTCGCAGCTTTCCCGCTGGATAAGGCCGCCAGTTGTGATTCATCTCCGTTTGCTGGTAGTCAACGCGTCGGTGATTCGCGAAGCTGTACTGACCGATGACCAGCTGCACGGGGACAATGAAGTAGCTGACCACATGCTCTTCACTCTCGCCAAAAGCGACTTCTCCCGTAAAGGTCGGAAGAGTGCTTGCCTCGAGCCGAAGATTGGTGCCCGTGCTGTGATCGTAGAGAGCCCCGAACTCCGTGAGAAACTTCGCGCGCAAGACCTCCATGCGAAAGACGTGAGGCCCAAGCGCCAAGCTCCCCGTCGTGGCTAGCTTGTAGGGGACCATGGGGTACTCCGCGAGACCCGTGTAAAGATCGCCCCGAGTAACGAATGTGAGCCCATACCACCATCGCCAAGACTTCTTCACCTCGGCGCCAAAGTAGAGCAGAAAAGGATCTCTTGTGGTGATGCCACCGGTCTCCAGCGCCACGCCTGTCCCGAGCGTCGCCCTCCAGTTGATATCCTCTATGCCGACAGGCCTAGCCATCTGAGCTCTGGCCGGCATCGCCATGAGCAAAGCGACGGCAACTATCGATGCTCCAGCCAACCAACGAAGAGATCCACACAAGCCCCCGGGCCGTGCTCCCGGCGAAAACGCGTCGCGATTATGCATGAACTAGCCTCCAGCTAGGGCCGGCCACGCTGGCCGGCATCTCGCAATCCCGAACTGCCTTCATTCCCCTTCGCCTGAAACGGGCGACAAGGGAACAAGCTGGGATTCTAAACCAGAAACGAGGTCTCAGGTCGAGCAGTAGATATCTCGAAAAACGATATGGACTGGCAACCGCATACTCTCTGACCAAAAATCCAACCAGTCCGGCTTTCGCTACTCGTCAACCGTGGTGAATCGCGAGAACAGGGTTACCTCGAGACTGATGCCGCCCTTCTCCGAAGAACGAATGCCCGGCTCGAGAACCATGTGATAGGTGGTGCCCGGCGCCAAGCTTGCCGATGGCCGGAAGACGATGCAGGCACTGTCCACGGCCGACAGCTCTATGGAGGCAGGCACATCCGTCGTTCCCGGCGCCCCCTGAACATCGGAATCACCAAGTCGCAGGGCCGCATGTTCCAGAGAGTCTTCTTCGATCTCCAATGACAGGCACACGCTCGGCACGGCATCCACATCTATGCCCGCAGCTCCATCGTGCGGCGACCAGTTCAGAACCGACAGTGGATTCGAAACCGTTATCTCCGGGCCACAGCCAAGAAAGAAGAAAGACGAAATCAGCACCACAATTAGTCGGGCTCTCATGACGCGGGTGATTGTACTCCGTGTCCCCCTTCCCCAACAAGACGGAGAAGGAAAAAGAGCCTAGATTGACCCGGGAGCCGGCAGAAGCCTCGACGATCAAGCCTTAAAGAAAGATGCGGCCCTTTGAATCAGCTTCGCGAGTAAGTGCCCACCAGGCGGTTCATGCCGATTATCCGAGGCTCAATCCTCGACAGTAGCTCCCACATCGTGAGTCCCGGCTCGAGATCGATGTCTTCATCGAGAGCAATGATCCAGAAATAATAGGAATGAGATCCGTGGCCGGCCGGCGGCATCGGGCCGTTGTAGCCTTTGTTTCCCATGTCGTTCTTGCCCGCCGTGTACTCTTCGGTACCTTTCGGCAAGCTTCTTATGGAGCTTGGCACCCCGTATAGAACCCAGTGAACGAAGCCGTATGTTCCGTTCGGAGATACGAGCGGCGCATCGGGATCGTGGCAGATCACCGCGAAGGATCGGGTGCCGTCTGGCGGGTTGGTCCAAGAGAGCTCCGGCGATAGATCGGCGCCCTCTCCGGTGTTCTCTTTGGGAATCCTTGCGTTCGGGTCGAAGGCGGGACTGACAAGAATCATGTCTGATGGAGCAAATGGCATTGAACTCTCCTGTCTCGTTTTGTTGGCTGCGTCACTTTGTGTAGAGCAGTCGCTTGCGGAACGCAATCTCGCCTACCTTCGAGACGCCGTGGAACTCAACCAAGGCGCCTAGATCGGACCATTGCTCGCCCGCTACTCCATCACGGCTCCAGCAGGACCTTCACGCAGCCGTCCACTTGCCGAAACAGTTCGTAAGCCACGGGCGCATCGGAGAGAACCATTTTATGGGTAACTACGAACGAGGAATCCAGCTCACCCTTCTCGATTCTTTCCAGGAGCGGTCGCATGTATCTGTGCACGTGCGCATGTCCCATCTTGAAGGAGAGTGATTTGCTGGCAGCGGCGCCCAGGGGAATCTTTTCGACACTGGACACATAGCTTCCTGGTATCGAGACTCTGCCACCTTTTTGGCATGCTCGAATTGCGTCCCAAAGAGTGCTGGGCAAACCGGTCTCGAAGCCGTTCTCGTGCTCCTCAAGCCGCGGGCCAACTCCGTGACCGTTGGATTCAATGCTCGCGGCGGCTATCACGACGCTGGGACCACGTCCGCCCGTGAGTTCCTCGATGACCTCCCGCACGGCCTTTCTCCCCAGGGACTCGTCGATTACTTGGGCCCCGCCATAATCGCGCGCCATCTGGAGACGAAGTGGAACGGTGTCTATCGCTATCAGCACCCTTGGCTCGAAGAGGCGTGCGCACGAGACGGCTAGCTGTCCGATGGGACCGGCGCCCCACACCAAAACGGAATCATCGGGCTGAATTCCTGCCTGCTCAACGGCCATGTAGGCTGTCGGCAACGTGTCCGCCAAGAGGAGCACCTGCTCGTCATCGAGATCCCGCTCTATCTTGAGGCAGCCCACATCCGCAAACGGCACTCGCACGTACTGTGCTTGTCCCCCGGCATAGCCTCCGAGAACGTGGGAGGACCCATAGATTGCGGCCGGTGAGTATCCAAAGAGCTTCTCGGCCATCCATGCGTTGGGGTTCGTGTTGTCGCAAAGAGACCACTCCTCCCTTTTGCAGTGCCAGCATCCTCCACATGAGATTGGGTAAGGAACCACGACGCGATCTCCGCGCTGAACCTTGTGAACCTCTGGCCCAATCTCGACCACCTCCCCCATGAATTCGTGGCCCAAAATGTCGCCGGCCCGCATGGAGGGAGTACGACCGTTCCAGATCTGAAGATCGGAGCCGCAAATCCCCGCCGAGGAAACGGCGACTATTGCGTCGCGTGGATTGATGATGGTGGGTTCGGCGACCTCCTCGATTCGAACATCCCTCTTGCCGTACCAGCACAACGCTTTCATCTCATCGCCTCCGATCGGGAGCTCAGAACCAGCTCCTCCGTCGAGAGCTGTCGAAAGCTGGTTTCACCAAGCCAACCTACCCGCCGCCGTCCTCGTGGCTGGCCTGAAGTGGAGGGCGTCTCACCACACTCCTCCAACTGCTTGAAGCGGCGTAAATCGTCGGCTAGCAGCTCTCCGAGATCCCGAGCCTTCCCTCCAAGAAACCTTGGCTCCGCATCGCCTGGCATCACCTCGTACCTCACGGTGACATGCACCTCTACGCCCCGATCTCCAGGCGCATCAATGAGCACTATCTGTCCGGAGTAGCACGCAGGCTCACCCTCCTGCGTGCGCCAAGAGATCCGATGACCCTGGTCATCGATGCCGACTGTGATGTCCCGCTCGATGATTGCGCCGCCTGGCCCCACAACCTCGCAGTGAAACTGGCCATCGCCAAGGTCCCAAATCGCTCGAACATGAGAAAAGAGGCTCACGAAGCTCTGTGGGCGGCTCAATTGATTCGCTAGCTCCTCCTTGCTCTTCAGTATGGTAATGGACCTATCGATACGAAGATGGTCGCTATGCTGCCGGGCAAGTCCACCTTTCCCTCTCCTCTTGGAATCTTTGGTCAACAGCCCCCGAGCAACCAGAAACATTCCAGTCCCGGCAATGACGGCACCCCCGAAGCCGCTCCTTTTCAGCCCGAATGCGGTGAGCAGCCCTCCTCCCAGGGCATAGAGATAGCGCCCCCCCCGCATGGATCGCAGAGACCCAGCCGATTCTCTACTCGAACCTAGTCTCGCATCGAAGTGCTTGGAGCCCGTGATAGCCATAGTCTCCTCGAGCATGAAGAGTCTCATTTGCTCCGCCAAAGCCCCCTGCTCCGACGAACGCTAGCCACCATAGGTGCGGCCAGTCTCGCGGCAACGGCGGGATCTCATCCACCTCTCGTGTAGGCGCTGCCTCGAGTAGAGTCAGAACGCCGGCTGCCATCCATAGGTGGGTTGAACCCATCAAGCCGAGCCGGACCCGAATCGCCGGGTAGCATCCACCGCGATCCCAAGGCCGACTCATCGCGCTTGCACAGCCGCGCTCTTTCTCGCACTCGACAAACCGGCGGTTTCACTTCGTGGGTAAGGTCTCTCTTGGCCCGAAGGTGCGACTTCTTGACTTGAATCGATCGCTTGCCGGAGCCTTCGAACGATGGACCCGACGCTCAAGGGTCGCAGGAGTCCGAGGACTCGCCCGCTTCCTCCATGACTCCTGGGCGGGGGGCGCCCTTGGAGGCGTCCCAGTATGGAGACATTCTCCGTAGCGCACTAACTATCCTGGGGAAGACTTCGATGACTCGATCGATCTCGGCATCCGTGGTGTAGCGACTTAGGCTGAAACGAACCGAACCGTGCAGTGCCGTGAAGGGAAGGTTCATGGCCGAGAGCACGTGCGAGGGCTCTAGCGATCCAGATGTGCAGGCCGAGCCGCTGGATCCACAGATACCCTCTTCGTCGAGCTGCGCCAGCATGCTCTCTCCCTCTATGAAGTGGCAGGCGAGACTAAGCATACCGGGAAGGCGCTCGGCATCGATCCCGCTCACCTCCAGCCAGGGAATCCGCTCCTTCAAGGCCGATTGGAGCCTGTCACGTAGGGCCCTTATGCTATCGGCGTCATCGATATGCCTTGCGGCAAGGCGGCATGCCTCCCCCATCCCGATTATCCCAGCAACGTTCTCGGTGCCCGCTCGTCGTCCTCGTTCCTGGTGTCCCCCTAGAAGCAGCGGACGAAGCGGGGTGCTGCGCCGCACGAAGAGAGCTCCGATTCCCTTTGGGCCGTGAAGCTTATGGGCCGAGAACGTCAGCAGATCGACATTCGCGAGATCACCGGTCAAATCAACCGGTATCTTTCCGACCGTCTGCGTGGCGTCGGTGTGAAACAGGATCTCGGGGCTGGTCTCCTTGGTGATGCGAGCAAGGTTTCCGATAGGAAAGCACACACCGGTCTCGTTGTTGCCGTGCATGATCGACACCATTAGGGTGTCTGGCCGCAGCGCCCGCACGAAGACGGCGGGATCGAGGCGCCCATGACGATCGACGGGCAGAAAATCCACCGCCCAGCCTTGGCGCTGGAGATCGCGGCAGGGTTCCAGAACGGCAGGATGCTCCACGGCGGTCGTGATGATGTGACGGCGCTTTTTCCTAGCGCGAACCGCGCCGAAAATCGCGGCGTTGTTACTCTCTGTCGCGCAGGAAGTGAAAAGAACCTCACTCGGCAAGACGCCCCCGAGTAGGCTGGCCACCGACTGCCGCGCGTCCTTCACAGCCTCCGCCACGCCCGCAGCCGGTCCGTACATCGAGCTGGGGTTGAAGTAGAGTTGCTCGAGATAGGGCCTCATCGCGCCAGCTACCTCGGGAGCCACGGCGGTGGTCGCGGCATTGTCCAGATACACTAGAGGTTTCATTGGCTGCATCCAATCAGACTGCGATGACGCGGGTTTGCTCGTCGATACGCTCCTTCAGCGTCTTTTCCACCATAAGCTTGAGCGTCGTGGACGCGCCGGGACATCCGGAGCAGGCTCCAAGAAGCTTCAGGTAGACCAAGCGATCCTTGATGTCCACGAGCTCGATGTCCCCTCCATCGGAACGAAGCCGAGGGCGAATCTCCTCCTCGATCACGCTCTCGACCTTCTTCATGAACTGGAAAGCGGAAAGAGGGGCGTCCGCGTTGCCTCCCTCGGTCACGGGAGGGGAGCTGGCCTCCTCCGATTCCGACGGGCCCCAAATATCGTCCAGGATGTCCTGCAAGCCACCAGGAGCATGATGACAAGACTGACAGGCTCCGCCGGCCTTTATGGCGTTGGTGATGTCCGGAATCGTGCGTAGGTTCAGCTCCTCCACCTTCCTTCGGATGTAGGGCTCGCTCATGCCAAGACAGTTGCAAACGATTCGGCCCTCGTCTTCGTCGGACTCGGGAAGAGCCAACCCGATGCTCTCGATGTCCACCCCCCGGCGCCTTGCCCAATCGAGGACAGCCGCCTGCAAGGCCTCGGCTCCCATGACGGAGCAGTGAATCTTCTGAGCGGGCAGTCCTTCTAGATAGTCGACTATGTCCTCGTTGGTGATCTTCAGGGCTTCAATGGGCGTGTATCCACCATCCTCAATCAGGCTGCACAGCGCCTCGGAGGCAGCGATTGCCGAGGTGCAACCAAAGGTCAGGTACCGTGCCTCGGTGATCACGTCCCGCAACGGATCCGTCGGATGTCGCTTCACTCGAAAAGAAAACCGCAAAGCGTCTCCACAGGCTATGGAGCCATGCTCTCCCACTCCATCAGGCTCCTCGATCTCGCCCATGTGTGTTCCCGGCTTGCCGTGAACCGCGTCCATGAAGATTTGCTTCGTCTTCTCGCTGTATGCCCAGCCCATCTCGTCTCTCGCGTTTCTGGCGCGGCAGAGGCGCGCCCTTCTCTTACAAGGAAGGTAACCCCTAGCACCGAACGCGCCATCGCGAAAAGCCCAGCTTCTCAATCAGAGGAGCATCACACCCCAAACGGTGAACTCAACACCCACCCTCGGTCTCGACACTCATTCAGATCACTTCCCTGGTGAAGACTTTCTTACGGCCGAAGGTGCCTCTTCTCGAGAGGCTTGCGAGCTCCGTCGAAGGATCGACCCGACGAGCAGGGTTCGGCTCCATGCCCATGAATGAGCCAGTTGGCGGCATGCAAGCTTGCGGCCCGCAATTCGCGGGCCGCAAACCCATGCTCTTCGAACTCGCCAGGCCCCCTCGCGCTCGACACTCATTTGCGCCTCTTCCCTGGAAGAGACTCTCTTACCCTCCAGTCAGCAATCTGACGATTACGGGCCGAGGCGAACGAAGAGGCATTGGCCTTACGCAGACTAGCGAGGGCCGAAGCCGCGGCGACCAGGATGACCGAGCCCCCCCCTTGGCCCCTTTCTTCCGCGTTCGGCAATCAGCACGAGCTGTGCCTGCTGGCGCGGAGTCAAGACTTCGCGAACCTGCTCCTTTACTCCTCGTCGGTGATCCCCGAGAGCCTGCCTAGCGGCAAGCACGGCATCTATGGCTTCCATCAGCTCCGCTTCGCCGCCGCTCTCATCCTCGAAGAGGGAGCGGAGAGATACCATGCTCTCACGGAGTTCCTCCCTCAAGGGCTCACCCTCGTCACGAGCGGCACCCACGACGGCCCTAATTCTTTCCTTCTGGGACTCGTCCAGATCGAGCTGGCGCAGCATCCGCAAGAGCACGTGAGGAGAACCTCCTTCCGGGCTCCGGGTTTTCGTCGCCCTCATCCGCGGATCAAGCCTCTTTGAGGCCGAGGCCCTTGCGTCATCCGCCTCATCGGCATGGCCCACCGCCGGGACAGCCAGCATCAGCCCAACCACCGATAGGCCGAGGATCACCACCAGAATGGCTCGAAACGAATTTTTGCGATGCATCTTGTTCTCCTTCCAGGTCGAGTTGATTCCCATTGTCATGTGAGGTCTCGGCACCTTGGCCTCGCCCTGATGACTTAGACGCCGCGGCCCCCAAAAGGTAAAAGCCAGCTCGAACAGCACCGAAGAAAGCGGAGTCGCCACAGGCCAAAGAACTACTCCTTGTTCTTCGAGAGGCTACAGCCAAACTCCCAATAGCTTTGGCGCCGGCGCTGCTCGAAGGCTTCGAAGAAGTCGAGGCCGAAAAGTAAGCGAACCGAGTCTATCTTGGCGCCGTAAGCTCGCTCCAAGCCTCTTCTGCTAGGCGCTGGACCAGGCGTTCCAATGCTAGGCGGCGATTAGCCTCGGTTGCCTCCGGTCCCGTGCCCGATCGGTAGTGCTCGCGACCTGTGACTGTGACCTCCGAGAGCATCGAGTCCCCATTGTTCGGCAGTAGCTGGAGCCTCACCCTCAACATCAGGGCGTACATGCCGGCCTCGTCACTTGCTCCCGGGAAAGCCACAGGCGAGGCACGGACCGCTTCTATGCGGCCGACAAGCCTTGCCTCACCGCCATCGCGCCCGGCAAGGCGCCCTTCGGATTCTGCACGCCTAGCCAGGGCGGTTGCCATGACTACTCCGACCTCGGGCTCGGGCGTGTCGTTCTCGAGCACGTCAACAGCAAGACTACCGATCCCTTCTGGCAGCCCGGGCCGAGCCGAAACCGTGTATCCGCAGCTCGAGACGAAGAGCAAGAATAGGACGAGCCCCGGCCCGATTACTCGGCAAGGAAGATGCTTTCCTTCCTGGGCATGAGGCAATTCGGCTCGCACCCTGGCTTCCCTCGGCATCGGGACCACTCGATGACGCCGTGCTTGCACTCCTTGCCACACGTGCTCTCTCTCCAAATGGCTCTTTCGCCGTTTCCCATCGAGCGGTCTATGAGACCATTTCCCTCCGGCGCACCCCATGCTACCCAGCAACGAAGTTTACGAGCCGCCCGGGAACGAAGACCTCTTTTCGAACCGTCTTGCCCTCGAGAAACCTAGCAACGTTACTGTCCGCTCTGGCGGTTTCTATTGCTTCTTCCCTACCAATGCCGGATGGGACCTTGACGGAGCCACGGAGCTTTCCATTCACCTGTATGGCCATGGTGAATAGATCGGCGATGACCGCCTTCTCATCGTAGGTAGGCCAAGCACGCTCGATCAGGAAACCTTGATTATCCATCATGGCCCAGAGTTCCTCTGTCAGGTGTGGCGCGTAGGGATGCAGCAAGGTAACGAGCGTCTCGAACCCCAGCCGCATCACCCTGCGGCCCGCGTCGTCCTTGGGCGAGAACCCGACCAGGGCGGTCGTCAGCTCCATGACCCGGGCTATCGCAGTGTTCAGCATCAGTCGCTCGCCGATATCGCGGGTCACGGCCTCGATGGTCTTGTGTATCGAATGCCAGACTTCCTTCGCCTCCTTGTCGAGCCCCTCGCCGCTTTGCGCGGGCTCAATCCCCTTGACTTCTTCCAGCCTGCCGGCAACGAGGCGCCATACCCGACCAAGGAACCTGAACTGTCCCTCGACGGCATCATCGTTCCAATCGATATCCTTCTCTGGCGGCGCGGCGAACATGATGAACATTCTCACGGTGTCGGCGCCGAACCGCTCTATCATCTCCGTCGGAGAAACTGTGTTGCCGAGCGACTTGGACATCTTCGCTCCGCCCTTCATGACGATTCCCTGTGTCACAAGCCGTTTTACCGGCTCATCGCTCGAAAGCAGGCCCAAATCCCGCATTACCTTGTGCCAGAATCGGAAGTAGAGAAGGTGCATCACCGCATGCTCAGGACCTCCGACGTAGATATCCACGGGCAGCCAAGAGTCGGCGGCATCCTTTCCAAAAGGGACACTGTCGTTTCTCACATCGCAGTACCTGGCGTAGTACCAAGAGGAGTCTACGAAGGTATCCATCGTCTCGGTCTCGCGCCGAGCCCCCTCTCCGCATCTTGGGCAGGTGACGTTTACCCAGTCGCTTGCCTGTGCGAGTGGAGATCCACCCTTGCCGGTAAAAGGAACGTTCTGCGGCAGTTCCACAGGTAGGTCCTCATCCGGAACGGGCACGAGACCGTCCTTGTCACAATAGATCACTGGAATCGGCGTCCCCCAATACCGCTGCCGAGAGATGCCCCAGTCGCGCAGGTGCCAGTTCACGGTCTTCCTTCCAAGGCCCTTCTCCTCAACGAATACACCGATCGCCTCACGAGCCTTCGAGGAGCTCTTCCCATTGTACGGACCGCTCTGATCCAGCACGCCGTCCTCGGTAAAAGCACAGTCCATACTGTCGACGTGAATCTTCTCGCCCTGGACGGGCTGAATGACTACTCTTATGTGAAGCCCGTACTTTCTTGCGAAGCGAAAGTCGCGCTCGTCATGAGCCGGCACGCTCATGATCGCGCCCGTGCCATATTCGGCAAGCACGAAGTTTCCCACCCAAATAGGGATACGCTCCTCGGTAAAGGGATTGAGAGCATAGGCGCCAGTGAACACGCCTTCCTTGTCCGAGTCTGGGCTGGTCCGCGTCTGTGGATCTATCTCCTTCACCTTTCTTGCGAAAGCTTCGACCTCGCCTCTTCGATCCTCGGTCGTGATCCTGGCTGTCATGGGATGCTCGGGCGCCAGAACCATATAGGTGGCCCCGAATACCGTGTCCCCACGAGTAGTGAAGACGCGAATCGATTCCCCGGAGCCCGGATCGACAGCTCGTTGATCGTTTCCGTTGGATGTGACGGGAAAGTCGATCTCCACCCCCTCCGACCTACCGATCCAGTTACGCTGCATCGTGACAATGGACTCTGGCCACTTTCCGAGCTTGTCAAGGTCGTCCAATAGCTCCTGCGCGTAAGAGGTAATCTTGAGTGCCCACTGGGGCATCTCTCGCTCCTCGACCGAGGAGCTGCATCTCCAGCAAGAGCCGTCCTCGACCTGCTCATTGGCGAGCACCGTCGCGCAGGAGGGGCACCAGTTCAGCTTCGTGGTGCGCCGATAGGCTAGGCCCTTCTCGAGCATGCGCAAGAAGAACCACTGATTCCAGCGGTAGTAATCGGGCTCACACGTAGCAAACGTTCTGTTCCAATCGTACGCATATCCCAGGGCCTCCATCTCCCCCCGGAAGGAGGCGATGTTCTCCCGTGTGCGGACGGCCGGATGAACACCTTCCTGAATAGCCGCGTTCTCCGCGGGAAGCCCGAACGCGTCGAACCCCATCGGATGCATCACATCATGACCACGCATTCGCAAGAAACGCGTCAGCACGTCACCTATGGCGTAAACGCGGACGTGGCCCATGTGCATATGCCCGGAAGGGTAGGGAAACATTTCCAGAATGTATGTCCGCTCCCGCTCATCATTGCCCGAGGCGGCGAAAAGGCTCGCCTCGCGCCATCTCTGTTGCCATTTTTTCTCGAAACCCGACGGCTCGTACTTGGTGTTCTCCATTTCACTCTCCAACCGCGTCAGATAACATCGGATCGAAGGATCAACAAGCTGGAGAGCCGCACGGGGGGGGGCGCCGACCCGTATTGAAGGGGTATTGTGAGCCCAAGATGCCGAGTGCGAGGGTGAGAGTGCACCCCGTTCGGTGTGCGGAGTATCGGGGATCGTGGGGACCGTGCATCGCGGAGGGCTTGGTGAACGTAAAGAGCAACGTGGGCGCCCCGATTCCGCGAAACGGTGCCCGCCGCATAGCCCTCCCCGTCGCCTCATCGAATCGTTCGCTGGAAAGGTACACTCGAACGAGCCGGATTAGAGCCGCACCGGCGCAAGCGGCCCGTGTGCCACTGGCTCGGCGGCCTGATCGTCCCATCGAGCTTGGATCGACATCTACCTGATGACTCCAGGGACAGGGGGGTTTAGTCTCGCATCCATGACAACACGCGAAGACCGAATCAACGACCAGGAACCGACCACTTTAAGGCACGTCCGCATCCGAGAGATCGCCGCCCATGAGAACCAGACGGTCCTCCTCAAGGGCTGGCTCTACAACAAGCGTTCCTCCAAGAAGCTTCATTTCCTCCAGGTACGGGACGGAACGGGAATCATTCAAGCCGTAGTCTCGAAGGCGGACCTCGGGGAGGAGGTCTTCGCGATCTGTGAAGAGCTGGGACAGGAGTCCTCGATACTGGTGTCGGGAAAAGTCGTCGCCGATCCCAGGTCGCCCATTGGTTTCGAGATTCAGGTCTCGAGAATAGAGGTCGTCCAAAACGTCGAGGGCTATCCGATTACCCCAAAGGCCCACGGGGATGCCTTCCTGATGGACCATCGTCACCTCTGGCTACGCTCGCGAAGACAACATGCGATTCTTCGAGTGCGTCACACCATCATCAAGGCGATACGCGACTACTTCGATGAACGAGGCTTCGTGCTCGTGGACTCGCCGATCATCACTCCGGCGGCCTGCGAGGGCACCACTACACTCTTTGAGACCGACTACTTCGGCGAGACCGCATACTTGACACAGAGCGGCCAGCTCTACCAAGAGGCCGCGGCGATGGCTTTCGGTCGCAGCTACTGCTTTGGCCCTACTTTCAGGGCGGAGAAGAGCAAGACACGGCGCCATCTCAACGAGTTCTGGATGGTCGAGCCCGAGGTGGCATACATGAACCTCGAGGAGACCATGGAGCTAGCGGAAGACTTCTTGTGCACCATCGTAGCCAGAACCCTCGAGACACATAGAGAAGAGCTGGAAGGTGTGCTCGAGCGCGATCTGACCTGTCTCAATCAAGTGAACAAGCCCTTCCCCAGAGTCCACTATGACCAGGCCATCGAGATGATCGCTAAGATCCGCGAGCAAAAAGAGGACGCCAAGGAAAAAGCGCTTCTCGAGCTGGAGTGGGGCTCGGACTTCGGCTCACCGCACGAGACCGAGCTGACGCGCCAATTCGACAGGCCAATCATCGTGCATCGGTTCCCGGCGGCGGTGAAGGCCTTCTACATGAAGAAGGATGAGGACTCTTTGCGGCATGCACTCGCAATGGATGTCCTTGCACCAGAAGGATACGGTGAGATCATCGGCGGGGGACAGCGCGAGGATGATCTTGCTGTCCTGGAAAAGGCCATTTCAAGCCATGGTCTACCGCGCGAATCCTTCGAATGGTTCTTGGATCTTCGCCGCTACGGCAGCGTCCCTCATGCCGGCTTCGGCCTTGGAATCGAAAGAACCGTGGCTTGGATCTGTGGTCTGCACCATGTCCGCGAAACGATCCCCTTCGCGCGAACCCTGGATCGCCTGCGTCCTTGAGCCGACCACACGAGCGAGGCTTTCGCCGACGCCGTCTTTGCAATCCGCCCGCTTTTTAAGGTCGCACATCAACAGGATCACGCTCCAATCATCCCACGTAATCGAGGCCACCCGATCCGTCGCACCTTGTCCTTCGAAGCTCGGGTTCTCCTACTAGTACGGTTGCCAGACATCACTTGTGGAGCTGCTCGAGGCTCATCGGCGGCACAAGAAGGCAAAGCCAGGCATGTACGTCGTTTTTGATGAGGGCGCCTGCAGCATGTAGAATCGGAAGATGCCGGACCCGCCAAGGAGAAGCCGATGAACCCGAGCAGCAATCTTGAGCCGAAGTGCTCTTTCGATGTCGGACGCGAGAAGAGAGCTCTTTGCCAAGAGGTCTTTCGTGGTGTTGCCTTACTAGCGCTTGGAGCACTGCTCGCCATCGGGCTTTCCACTCAGCTTGCGGGTTGCAGCTCCGCGGCCGCCGACGGCTTTCCGTGCAGTCCTGACGGCACTTGTGATGATGGTCTTGTATGCGTGGATGGGATCTGCATGCTCTACCCCTGCCTCGGGGTCAGCTGCGAACCCGGTGAGGTCTGCCGCTACGGCCGTTGCTATCCCGAAAACTGTGATGACAGGGAGTGTCCGAGCGACATGATTTGCTTGGATGGAGACTGCGTCTCCGATACCTGTGCGAACGTTAGCTGTGATGTGGATCATGCCTGCGCCGCCGGGCAGTGCTATCCGACGAGCTGCTCCGGTCTCGACTGCGGCGCCGGCGTATGCGTCGATGGGCAATGCGTCCCGCGCTCCTGCGTCGATGTCGATTGCCCCCCGGGCGAAGCTTGCGCGCTTGGAGCGTGTTACCCGCTTGACTGCGCACAAGCCTGCGCGGCGGGGGAGGTTTGTGTCGACGGTGCATGCATGGAGGCAGCCTGCGTCGGAGTCACATGCCCAAGCGACATGGTTTGCGACGCGGGCGTCTGCGCCACTGGCGATACTTCTCCGCAACCCGAGTGCCAAGACAACCAAGGCTGCGCCGCCGATCAGGTCTGCGACAACGGAGTTTGCGTGAACGTCGGCACCGGGGGATGCACAACGGACATGGAATGCAACGATGGCTACTACTGCTCTGGAGGCCAGTGCCTAGAGCAGCGAGCAAACGGGCAGACTTGCTCATCCCCCAATCAATGCCAAAGCGGCTTCTGTGAGGACGGAATCTGCTGCGACACTCAATGCCAAGACGCCACTTGCACCGACTGGAGCAGCTGCGGAGACTTTGCCGATGAATGCGATCAAAACGGTGTTCAAACCCGCTCCTGCACCGTCTTGGAGTGCTCCACGGGCCAATGTGCAACGTCTACAACGCAGGAGGAGCGTCCCTGCACGCGTGATACCGACGGCGACACCTGTGGTCCGACCGGGTCTTGGGGAGAGTGTACCCCGAGCACAACGGATTCATGCCAGGGAACTCAGACAAGGAGCGCTCATCTTTGCCTGCAGGGCTCCTGCCAGGAGGATATCGAGACCAGATCCTGCAACATACCGAGCGGCACCCCCTGCGGCAGCCCTGGCTCCTGGACCGACTGCTCGACCAATGCCCCGGGCTCTTGTACGGGCACACGATCAAGAGAGCTATACACCTGCAACGGCAACGGTTCGTGCGTAACATCGACGCAGGACGACACCTGCAACATGCCCGATGGAACGGTCTGCGATGTAGAGCAGTTCTGCTGTGACATTGCGCAATACTGTACTCGGGAAATCTGGTGCGCTGGCGGCAGCTGCTCGAACACGAGAGCCCAGGTCTGGCACGACTGTCCGCCAGATCAGATCTGCGTGAATGACGAGTGCCGCCCCTACTACGAGTGCTCTCGTTGTAGCAACAACTACGGCTGTACTCGAGCAACATGGCAGTCGTACTTCAGCGGGTGTGACTACGAGGACAGGGTCCCTGGAACCGTCGTTTATACGACCGATTGCTCCTGTGAATGCCAGCATGGCGCTGGTGGTGGAAACGACAACAGATGCGCCTCCCATTGCGGCTGGCACTGCTGCTCGCGCTGCAGCAGCAACTACGGCTGTGTTCTGGCCACATGGCACGGCGAGTACAGCGACTGCGAGTACGAGGACATGGTGGACGGAACGCTCGAGTACACGACCGATTGCTCCTGCCCTTGCCGGCATGGCGCGGGAGGAGGAAACGACGACACGTGTACGTCGGACTGCGGTCAAGGCTGCAACTAACTGGGTAGATGCCCCTCAGCGGCGCCAATACTCTGGTAGCAGCAGCACGAGAATGGTGAAGATCTCGAGCCGACCTACGAGCATCATCACCACGAGAATCCATTTTCCAGCATCAGGAACGTGAGCGTAGTTATCGAAAGGCCCCAACGTGCCGAGCGCCGGTCCGATGTTGGAGAGCGCGCTTACCGATGAGCTCGTTGCGGAAACAAAGTCCATACCAAGGATCGAAAGAGAGAGAGAGCCAAGAACAAAGAGCAGCACATACAGCAGAATGAAGCCCGTCAACGACCGCTGAGCCTGTGTTGGCACCACCCTCCCGCCCAGCTTGAGCCGAGTGACGGCACGAGGGTGGACTTGGTGAAACAGCTCCTGCGCGCTCTGTTTGAACACCATCCACACTCGCACAACCTTGATGCCTCCCGCGGTCGAGCCAGCACAGCCCCCCGAGAGCATCAACGCGAAGATGGTAAAGGCTGGAAGCGCGTGCACGGCCCTCCACGCCTCGAAATCAGCGTTCGCGAAGCCTGTCGACGTGATGATTGAGACGACCTGAAAGAGGCCATACCGAACTGAGTCTGCGGCCCCGTACATGGCGTTTATCCACAAAGCGGAAGCAATCAGAATCAGCGCGCCCACAATGAAGGCCAGATAGATTCGAAACTCCGCGTCGCGGGCATAGACTTTTGGGCCACGGCTGGCGGCCGCGAAGTGCAGCGAGAAACTAGTACCCGCGAGCAGCATGAAGAAGATGAAGATGCCTTCGATGATTGGATCGTCGAAGGCCGCGATCGAAGCGTTTTTGGTGGAAAACCCGCCGGTCGAGATGGTGGTGAAGGCATGGTTGACCGCATCGAATAGACCCACTCCAGCGATGACGAGCAAGAGAACCTGTGTTCCGGTCAACAGGAGATACGCGCGCCATAGCAGGCGCGCTGTCTCGCGAATCCTTGGCTGCAGCTTCGTCGTGGTCGGCCCCGGAACCTCGGCTCGGTAGAGCTCCATGCCGCCGACACCAAGCAGCGGCAGTATCGCCACACCAAGGAGCACTATCCCTCCCCCACCCAGCCACTGCATCGTGGACCGCCAAAGAAGCAAGCTCGCTGGAACGGCCTCGATGTCGGCAAGAATCGTCGCGCCCGTCGTCGTAAAGCCGCTGAAGGCCTCGAACATGCTCCAGGTGAAGCCACCGAAGTGACCAGAGAACCAGAGAGGAAGGCCACCTAGAATGCCTGCCAGCACCCAGGCCAGGGCCACTACGAGAAAGGCCTCCCGATGGAGAAGGTTCTCGTTCCTACGGCGCAAGCCACCAGCCGCCGTCAGAGCAGCACCCACGAGAAAAGCCACCATGGCTCCCGCGCCAAGGGCACGAGCAGCGACCTCTCCCGAGAGCAAACCCACGAAAGCCGCGGCAGCCATCCCCAGCCCCACGAAGGCGCTGATCAGGGCGAGCACTTGGGCAATCAGGCGTAGGTGCATGATCTGGATGGACCATCTATCTAGAAGTACTCGAGTGAAACGGCCACGGCCTTCTCAACCTGGGGGACAGCCTCTCTCAACGCGAAGAAGATGACTCGATCGCCTGCTCGAATGATCGAGTCTCCACGCGGGATGACGACCTCTCCTCCCCTGACAATCGCTCCCACGATGGCCCCTCGAGGAAGCTTGACCTCGCGCAGCGGCCTGCCGACCAGGCTCGACGTTTCCATTGCCTGAACCTCAATCGCCTCGGCCTCCTCCTCGAAGAAGTCAGCTGCGGCCAAGATTCGCCCTCGACGCGCGTAATGGAGGATGGACGAAACAGCGGATAGCCGCGTCGAAACGGGGACATCGACACCTATTGCCGCTGCCAGCGCCGCGTAACCCGGCCTATCTATCAGTGCGTACACCGTCTGAACTCCCAGACGCTTGGCGAGGAGGGCCGAGAGAATGTTCAGCTCCTGATCATCAGTAAGGGAGACATAGGCCCCTGCATCCTGAACGTTCTCCTCTTCCAGAAGCTCCCAGTCAGCACCGTCGCCCTGGAGGACCACGCCCCGAGATAGAGTCTCGGAGAGCAGGGCGCAGCGCCTCGCATCGGGCTCGATGACCTTCACCTGCACACCTTCCGATTCGAGATCGCGGGCGAGAAGAAAGCCTACGTTGCCAGCCCCGTGTATGAAGACACGCCTCGTCGGTTTGGATGGCAGACCCAAAAAGCGCGCGATCTCCGCCATTGCCACGGATGGCACTACCAGGTAGACGATATCGCCGGAGAGGACTCTCTCGTCGCCACGAGGAATCACAAGGCGTCCTGCCCGCTGCAACGCCACGACGAGTACATCGGGCGCTTTCCCCTGGCTGGCTATTTCGGCCAATGTCTGGCCAGCTATCGGATGATCCACCGGCACTCTGAAGGCAGCGAGTAGCACCCTGCCCTCTGCGAACACGGAGACGTCGATGGCTCCGGGAACCTGCAGGACTCGTCTAATCCTGTCCGCTACGACCCTCTCGGGGTTGATGAAAAGATCGATGCGAACACCCATTCGCTCCAGAGACTGGGCGTAGCTTGCGTAGTCCAGCTCCCTCACCCGAGCTATCTTGACCGTTGCGGGCGAGACGGCTCCCGCCATCACGCAAGCCATGATGTTGGCTTCATCGGAGTCCGTGACCGCGATCAACAGCTCGGCGGACCGAATATCGGCCGACGCCAAGACGGCCGGGCTGGAACCTCGGCCTAGAATGGTCCGGACATCCTGATGCTCGGCTATGTCCCGAAGCCTCTCCGAATCGGTGTCCACGACTGTAACGTCGTTCCCCTCGCGGGTGAGGCGGTCGGCGATGTTCCGACCAACCTGCCCCCCTCCAACGACGATTGCATGCATGAACTAACCTTGGGCACTCGGCCTGCCGTTCTCAAGCAGATTCTTGACCGTGTCTATGACCTGACGGGCCCGGATCGGCTTGGTGATATAGGAATCAGCCCCCAGCGCCAAGGCACGCTGACGATCCTCGGCGGCACCCTCGGTAGTGATGATCACGATGGGAATGCCACGGTGCTCCTCGTTCTTTCTCACCTGACCAACCAACTTCAAGCCGTCCATGATCGGCATGTTGATATCGGTCACGAGAATATCGAATCGACCCTGGGTGAAATACTTGAGCGCCTCTACCCCGTCATCGGCCTCGGTACATTCGAGGCCTGGAATACGTCGAAGAGCCATGACGATGAGCTGACGCATCGTAGGCGAATCCTCCACCACCAGAGCCTTTCGAACATCCATGGTTCCGTCAGCCCTCCAATCTCTTACACGCGTTGCCGGCATTTTCGATGTCATGGGGACGGAGGGCCCACCCCGGTTCCCGAAGACCCCAGCCCAACAATGCAGCTAATCGCCAGGCAGAGCAATTGTTCCGGTTCGAAAGACTACCCTCGAAGTTCACTCTATTCATCACCGTTCTTCGTCCCCTTTCGTTTCCTACCCCTCCCGACGCGCTCGATGCAAGGACGACCCGACAACATGGTCGATGATTGCCGAGGGAATCTCGTCGATGGGAAGCACTTGGTCCACCTTGCCGGAAGCAACCGCTTCAGCAGGCATCCCATAGATCACCGCGGTCGACTCCGATTCAACCATCGTAGCTCCACCAGCCTCCTTGATGGCCGCGATCCCCTGGCTTCCATCCCGTCCCATGCCCGTCAGCACGATGCCAAGCGCGCACGACTCGGCCGCCTCGGCGACGGATTTCAGGAGGGTGTCAATGGAGGGAACGTAGAGGTCTCGCTCTTCTGGAGCGCCAAGTCGAATCTTCATTTCGCCGCCGTGGTTCACTACCCGCATCTGCTGCCCGCCTGGCGCAATCAGCACCTGGCCTCTTTCGAGTAAATCATCGCTCGCTGCTTCGCGAACGGTGAAAGGCACCGACTTATCGAGCCGTTCCGCAAAAGCCAGCGTGAAGCGCTCGGGCATATGCTGGGCAATGACCATGGCGATATTGAGCTCGACGGGAAGCCGTCCCAAAATATGCTGCAATGCCGGAGGGCCTCCCGTGGAGGCCCCAATCGCAACGACGGTCAAAGGTCCACTGCCCTTCAGGACCTCCGACGAATGGGGAGGCAAGGGTGCCCCCGGCCTCTTGAGGTTGTCTAGACGAAGCCCTCGAACCGTACGAATTTTCTGAAGAAGCTCCTCCCCAATCGAGTCGAGATTGCCCGTAATGAAGCGGCTGGGCTTCGCCACGAAATCCACCGCGCCTAGCTCTAGAGCCCTGAACACGTTCGACTTGTTGGCATAAGAGCTTACCACTACAACTGGCGTCGGGGCCTTGGACATAAGTATTCGAAGAAATGTGAAGCCGTCCATCCGCGGCATCTCGAGATCAAGGGTAATGACATCCGGCTCGAGCTCCATGGCGAGCCTCAGCCCTTCTTCACCGTCACCGGCTCCCCCGACAACCTCCACATCCGACTTGCGCAGAAGCTCGGTCAGAGTCTTCCGATTGTATGCCGAGTCATCTATGACCAGCGCGCGAATGCTCCCTCGACTCAAGGCTCGACTCCAGTATCGGTGAAACTATGTGCCGTGCCCTAGTGGCCCAGCGCTCCCAAGAAAGAAACAAAGACGAATCCGCCCACAAAGAACCTAGTCCTCATGAGAGGTCCTCGAGAAATGGCTTTCTATATACGAGATCATTCTTCAGGTGCATCAACTCGAAGTCCGAAGTGAGGTTGATGAGTGACTCGGAATGGCCGAGCAACAAGTAGCCGCCGGGCTGCAATCTATCGTGAAACACTCGCAACACCCTCTTCTTCGCGTCCTTGTCAAAGTAGATCAGGACGTTACGGCAGAAAATGAGGTCCATCTGCCCCACCAAACCAATCATTTGCTCATCCAGAAGATTGAGATGTCCAAAGGTCACGAGTCGACGAGCTTCCTCCTTGACCTGCAGTCCCCCTCCCACCGGCTCGAACCATTTTCGAATCTGTTCTTCGTCGGTCTCACGAAATGCGTTCTTACTGTAGACGGCGCGCCGAGCAGCGGAAAGAACCTTCCTCGATATATCGTTGCCGAAGATCTCCACATCCCAATCGCCGAATAGACCCGACTCCAGGACCAGTATGGAAATCGAGTAGGGCTCCTCTCCGGTGCTGCATCCAGCGGACCAAATCCGAAGTCGCTTCCTCCGGGAGTTGCGCTCATGAAGCTCGGCTAGAATCTCCTCTGAAAAGGCCTTGAGCTGGTATGCTTCGCGGAAGAAGTAAGTCTCGTTGGTAGTGAGGATCTCGACAGCATCCTCCAACTCACGGGCTCTGGCCGGCGAAAACCGCAGGAATCGATAGTATGCGGTGAAATCCTCGAGACCATTCAGTGAAAGCCTAGGAGCCAAGCGCCTCTCGAGCAGATACTTCATCTCTTCTCGAAAATAGATTCCGCAGTGCGCATGAATCATGTCACGGAAGAGACGAAACTCCTCCGCCGACATTGTCACTTGCTTGACAGAACCGAAGCTCAACTTGCCTTCTCCTCGAGAGCCAAAGCGGCCTCCTTGAGAGCATCGGCAACCATCTCGTCCTCCTCTTCACTCGCCAGCAACTTGATGTCGGCAAGCAAGGAGGAGTCCCTTCTGCCAGCCATTGCTCTTGCCGCGGCCAACCGGACATCCCAGGCTCGATGCCTCGCACAAGCAAGCAGCACCTGCGCTCCCGCCTCCATGGGAAGATCGGCGGCCACGGTCACCGCTCCCTTGGCCACCTCGCCTTCGGGATGAGCAGCTGCCCTATAGAGAGCCTGGTCTAGCTCGGGTGAGTTCAAGCGCGCTATCGCAAGAACAGCGGAGTAAGCAGCGGGCGCCGGTCCAGGAGCCCCTACCTCACCAACGAGTGGTAGCAGATGACATCCCAAAGAGGGATCGCCGATCTCACCAAGGGCCTCCGCCGCCGCTCCAAGAACGAATGGATCCTCATCTCCGAGAGCCACCAACAACACCTCGGCGGCCTCCCTCCCGCCATGTCGACCAAGAGAACGAGCGGCCGCGGCTCGCACTTGGGGAGACTCGTCGGCGAGCGCATACCGAAGTTGAACGATTGTCTCCGGCGACCGCAATGTGCCCAGCGCCTCGGCGGCAGCTGCACGAGCGTTCGGATCCTCGCGCCGCAAGACGTCTCGGAGCAAGGGGATCTCCGCTGGAGACCCAACCGCGCAAAGAACGCGACAAGCATTCGCCACGCATCTGGGATCCACATCATCCAGTCTACGCCTGCAAGCCTCCAGCACAGGATTAGGGTGAGACCTAGCAAGCTCGGTCAGCGCACTCATGACCGCTGCATCCAAGAAATCATCGCCCTCACCCAAACGATCCGCCAAAGGCTCGACCGCGTCCGGATGCCCTAGCCGGCCCAAGGCGTCCACGGCACGGAGACGTACTTCTTCATCGGCGCTTTCGAGACACCCGACCACGCGGGGGATCGACGCTTCGTCCCCAACACGGGAGAGCGCTTCCAAGGCTATTGCCTGACCCCAAGACGGAAGATGCTCGAGGGTAGAAGTGATCGGCTCGGCTGCCGGAAGGCCGAAAACCAAGAGAGCCCTCAACGCTCTATCTCGAAGTCTCTCGTCGTGAGACGCCCTAATGAGCTCCGGAGCAACCGAGGCATCCATTACCAGGGGCGCCAGATCCAGAGCGGCAGCTCGCGCCCAGACATCATCCGCTTCCAATCCCACACGCGAGGCAGCCGCCAACACGTCCGGATCACGCCTGTGAACAGCGGCCTCGAAACGTTCGGCTTCTGGATCGTGCGCATCATGCCATTTTGCCAGCGCACCTAGGGCGGCTTCCCTCGTGCCGCGCGAGGGATCATTCAAGGCATCCAAAATACTCGTTAGAGCTTCGGTGTCTTTGAGCCTGGACAGGAGCATCAACACAGGCCGCATCAATAGTCTCGTAGAGAGCAGCGACCGCAGTCGAGGCATCGGCACTTCGGCACCGGTACGAGCTAGTGCATCAAGCGCGGAGAGTGTCGAGAGAAGGTCCCTTTCATCCAGCATGCCGATCAAAGCCGTCTCGGCCTCGGGTCCCCCTATCTTTCCAAGCGCCTCGGCAGCCGCGCCTCTGACATTCTGGTCGGAATCCGTCAATCGCTCGACCAATGGGGCTGTGGCGACGTGATCGCCGATCTCCCCTAGTATGTCGACTACCTGCTTGCGAACGTCGCTATCCGGATCTTGCACTCTGGCTAGAAGCGCTTCAACGGCATCGCTGCCTATCTGTGTCAGCGAGTTCGCGGCGGCATTACGCATGCCCGCGTTTTCGTCATCCGACAGAGAGTCTACCAGAAGAACAACCGTCTTCTCCCTGCCTGGAAGGTTCAAGAGCTTCTCACCGGCCAACTTGCGTACTCTCCAGGAATGATCCCCGAGGCACCGAACCAAAAGATCACGAGCGACATCCGTGTCCTCCAGCTCTCCTATCAGGGAGAGTGCCCTGTAGCGAACCTCATCCTCCGAGCTAGACAGACTCTTCTCGATGGTCGCTCGGTTCATTTGAGGCTTCCTTCCCGAGAGATCGGACAATGGCCTTCTCTGCGCTCATTCATCGACATCTGTCCCTCGAGCCAAAGCATTGGAGTGAAGATCTGAGAGTGCCCCGGACGAGATACCCTCCTCATTCAGAAGAGCCTTGATGTTTAGAAGGAGATAAAGACGACCCTGGTGGTTTATCACGCCGGGAAGAACACGCCCTCGCCTGCTGTCGAGAGTCGGCAAAGGCTTGATGTCGGACCTGGGCACGATGATTACCCTCCCCACGGAGTCCACCACCAACCCAACGACTCTACTCTCGACACGGGTAATCACATGTTTGGTGGAACCCACCGAGGCGTCGATCCTCACCCCCAGAAGCCGGCGGAGATCGACCAAGGGTATCACCTCTTCACGCAAGTCGATCACACCCTCGACCAATGGGGAACTCCTTCGCAAGGGAGTCACGGGCAAGGGGTTGATTATCTCACGAATGCGCATGATGTCGATCACGTAGCTCTCGTCACCGACGTGAAATGTGCAAAGCTGGACAAGCTCTCCTGCCTCGTTCGCACCAGCACCGGTCTCGCTGGAGACGAAATCCAAATAGCCCTGCAATGTAGTCTTCTCACGGCTCATGAGAGTGTCTGCCTATCCCGCCAGGCTCCGGCCTGTGAATCCACACGCAATGCGGTGTTGATATTGAGCACCAGGAGCATGCGCCCCTCACGCCTGATTATGCCCTCCAGATACTCGCCTCCCGATCCGAGCGCTCCCGGTGGCGGTTCCAAGGGCTCGCCTCCTATCCTTACAACCTCCGAGACGCGTTCGACCCAGACCCCCGCCGGCCCTTCCTCCGTGTCGATCACCAAAATTCGCGCGGCGCGGGTCTTCTCTAGCACCCGTAGCCCCAGTCGTACCCGAAGATCCAAGACAGGCAAGACGGTGCCTCGGAGGGTGATGACGCCAAGAACGTATGGTGCCGTCCTTGGGACTTCGGTAATTGGAAGCGGCCTCACGATCTCACGCAAGGTGGTTATGGGTACGGCATACTCTTCGTCCGCGAGAAAGAAAGAGAGATAGTCCTCGATCAGACTCGAGGCTTCCTTGTCCCGTGTTGTTTCCGAGGAAAGGGCGGCGACG
>SKWY01000006.1 GCA_007128675.1 Deltaproteobacteria bacterium
AAGAGATGAGCGCCCAGCGCAACTCGGAGATCTCCCACCCACATTCGTATCTGCTCGAATGTTTGAGGCTGCTCGAGCCCTAGGGCTTCGACATCGAGATCGCCTACCCAGCCTCCGATCTCTATGCCCAGAAACCACTTCGCATCCTTGTGCCAGCTGAAACGACCGGCTCCGCCAAAACTGCTGGATCCGCGTAGGGGTTCGTAACGCCACCCCGGACCGAGTTCGATCCGTCCGGAATCCGCCACCGGTCCCATCGCCCCAGCGATGCTCTTCGTGCAGAGGAGAAAGACCACGACGCAGGCGCCAAATAACCATCTTACCGACCGAGCCCTGATGGAGGCATGGAGATGAGGAGCTTCGAAGGAAGCTGATCTGATGGACAAGACGATCTCCTAGAGAATCACTTTGGCGCCAACCACTTGGCCAATCACCGGCCGAACCTGGACGTGAACTGTACTTACTTCTCTTTCCCCCTTCATCCCGTGAACGTAAATCGTCAAAGAAGCCGACCCCGATTCGAGTTCGATCTGCAGAGTATGAGGGAAGGCACCCTCGAGATCTGTCTTTTCTATCATTTCATCGAAACCGACTGGGATAATACGGACGACTAGACCGTCGACCTCATCGGGGACAACTAGGTTCGAATCAACAGTTAGCGCAATACCGGTGGGGGCCTCACCGCAAGACACGAACAAGGCTGCCCCCAACAGCAATACCACGCCAAGAAGAATGGTCCAGCATGGCAAGGATTTCCCAATCCTTTGGTCCCCACATCGGCGGCGCCCCTCGGCCGGCTCTCGATTACCAAGAAGGGGCGGATAGCCATCCAAAGAGAATCGATGGTGCGCAGCATTACCTTTGCGGCGGAAGGGCAATACAAAGCACTTATCCAGGCGGCGAGACGGAAGCCACCTGGGCATGTCGATCTTCCGGTTGGCCCCATGGTCACTCCTTGACGGCAATGGCGAACTTCTGCTCGACCGAGTCCAGAACGTGCCTGCGATATGGGCGCGAGAGGTCATTTGGCCGTCCTCCAGTCATATGGAGCCAACAGCTCTGCTCCGTGCACCCATATCCAGTTATCATCACGGAAGCGAGAGTCCACTTGACCCAAGTCGTGTGCTAAATACTTCATCCATGCTGCGACTGGGTGATACGGTTCTGAAGCATCAGGTCATCAAGAGGCTCTGGGATAAGCTGAGCCCATATCCCGGCGGAAGAGTCGCGTTCAGCAAGATGCTGGGGCTTTTGGCTCCCTACTCCCTTTCAATCGATGCAAAGGTAATGGATCTCGGCCCAGGCCGCGCAAGAGTAGAGATGCGCGAGCGCTGGCGCCTGCAGAATCCCTTCAACTCGGTGCACGCCATAGCCTTGGCCAACTTGGGAGAGCTGACCAGCGGCCTGGCCATGATGTACGGGCTTCCTCCAGAGCTTCGAGCGATCATGCTGAAGATCGAGATCGAGTACACGAAGAAGGCTCGAGGAATGATCACGGCAGTCTGTCAAACCGACCCCATCGAAGAAAGCACGCAGGGAGCAATCCGGCTGCTTACGAATCTGCGCGATGAAGCAGGCGACAAAGTGGCAACAGTACAGGCTACCTGGCTCGTACGGCCCCGGGCTCCAGCGAATCTCGGACAGTCAACCTCTGGGTAGAACCGTTTCCCTTCTCGAAACCAGCCTACGGCGCTGCCCACCCAGGTCCTCGATCTCGATGAGGAGCATGCCTGGCTCGGCAAGCTCGAGAACCCGATCTATCCATTCGATCAGCGTGATGGCGTCATCGGCCAAATCGAGCATCCCCGTTGCCTCCACCTCCTCGAGGCTCTCCACTCTGTAGAGATCCACATGCAGGACCGGCACCCGTCCAGCGTAGGTGTTTACAATCGCAAAGGTCGGGCTCGAGATATCGAGTGAAGGCACTCCCAGACCCTCGCAAATCCCCCGCACTAGAACCGTCTTGCCGGAGCCGAGTGGCCCAGAGATGCCGACTCTGTCCCCTTTGCGAAGATCCAGGGCGAGACGCCTCCCGATCTCTAGGGTGTCCCTCTCACCGGTCGACACTTTCGTCCATTTCTCATCGGGCCGCAATTGCACCTCTCATGTCACCATTCCCAGTCCCGCCAGACCCCGGGTAGCTCGGCGGCCAGATCCGAGGCAAGAGATCCAGCCCTCCCAAGACGCTTGTAGACTCGATCCCCCGCAACCGCGTGAGCGAGGGCTCCGGCCCGGCAAGCAGCGGCCGGAGAAAGGCCGGAAGCCAGCAATGCCGCGACTACTCCCGTCAACACATCACCGGTGCCCCCCGTGGCCATGGCGGGTCCACCTTCGGTGCAAACCGCCGTGACACCATCGGGATCCGCGATGACCGTAGCGGCCCCTTTTAGCACCAGATGGACACCGTGGTCTCTTGCAAACGAGGCGGCCGTTTCGATTCGGTTCGCCTGGACGGACTGAACCGTACTGCCCAGCAACCTGGCCATCTCCATCGGATGGGGGGTCAGAACTACAGGCGAGGAAATAGAATCGAGAAGAGACAGATCCGACGCAATAGCGTTGAGGCCGTCTGCATCCAGCACGATCGGCAAGCCGGCTTCTCGAAGAAGGCCTCCGATCAGCTCGTGGGTTTCGGGCCCGCGCCAAATGCCGGGACCCATGGCTAATACGTCCTTGTCCTCACAAGCGAGAAGCAGTGAGGCCAGATCGTCCGGTCCCAAGGGCCCATCTCCCTCAAGCACCATACCCATTGCCTCGGGCAGACGAGAACGAAGCACGGCGTACCCCCCAGGCCGAGTCGCCAGAGTGACGAGACCGGCGCCGGAGCGGAGGCTCCCCTCGCAGACCAGGGAAGCCGCACCCGGTCGATCGGGCGAGCCGGCTATGACTAGAACATGGCCAAATGTGCCCTTATGGGAGTCCGCTGGCTTTGCGGGAAGCATCTCGCGAACCATGGGTTCGGTCAAACGATAGCAAGGAGGACGATCCAGGGTGTTCTCGACCTCCCTGGGCAAACCTATGTCGGCGATGACGGTTTCTCCACTCAGCGCAGCCCCGGGAAACATCAGGAGCCCACGCTTCAGGTAACCAAACGTCACGGTCGAATCGGCCTGGACACAAGTGCCCAGCACCTGACCCGTGTCCCCGCAAAGCCCTGAAGGAAGGTCCAGCGACAACACGACGCAGCCAAGAGCGCGCAAGAGATCGATCTCTCGAATCAAGCCCGACATAAGCCCGCCCACCTTGCGGTCGAGCCCTGTTCCCAAGAGAGCATCAACGATGAGATCACCCTTGCCGAGTACATCTCGGGGATCTCCTTCTTGTTCCAGCGAATCATGATCACCCGAAACACCGGAGCCGTTCCATTTGCCGGGCAGCCACCGTCCAGGAGAAGACGAGGAATCCCCCTCGGCATCCACCACGATCTGCGGCAGTCCAAGCTTCTCGACAATCCGCCCGTTGATGGCGGCGTCCCCCTTCAGGTCGGCAAGCTTTCTAACAAGCACGAGTAGCACCGGCACACCCGCGTCATGAAGGCATCGCGCAACAACGAAACCGTCGCCCCCGTTGTTGCCCCCGCCACAGTAGACGGCCACTCGCTTACCCCCATTCGCGCGAAGCAAGCGCAGCGCCTGGCGCGCCGCGGCCCTTCCGGCGTTCTCCATGAGCACGACACCCAAGACTCCCAGCTTCTCGATGGCATGCTCGTCACACGAGCGCATCTCGTCGGCAGTCAGCACACGCTCCATATCTAGTCCTCCAACACCACCACCGCGGCAGCCATGTCACCGTCATGGCTCAAGGAAAGATGTGTTCTCTTCACGCCCCGCTCGACAAGAATCGTGGCCGCCTTCCCGGTAACGCACAGTGTAGGACCGCCTTTCTCTCTGACTACCTCCACCTCGTGCCATCCGAGACCGGGCGGGGCTCCGAGCGCCTTGGCAAACGCCTCCTTGGCCGCGAATCGAGCACCATAGCACTCGGCAGGATCGAGCCTCATCCCACAGTAGGCCCGCTCACGACAGGAGAACACCCGCTTTTCGAAACGCCGGCCTCTCGAGCCCTGCAATATCCTTCTGATTCGATGCACGTCCGTTAGGTCAATGCCGAGCCCAACAATCGCCATGAAGATAGTTAGCTCCTCTCAACGCCGTTCTCTGGGGCTTCTGCGTTTTCACCTGCGAACCATGAGCGCCAACATATCTCTTACGGCCTGCTCGAAACCCGAGAAAAGAGCTCTAGCAACTATGGAATGTCCTATGTTCAGCTCCACGATGTCTTCCAGAGAGACTATCTCGTGCACATTGTGGTAGTTCAGACCATGGCCGGCGGCAACCATGAGACCAGCCTCTCGGCCCTCTTTTGCAGCCGCGCGTAGTCGTTCGAGCTCCCTTGCTCTGCTCGAGGAGTTGGGCGACTCACACCATTTTCCGGTGTGAAGCTCCACTATGCCTGCTCCCACTCCAGCGGCGGCCGCCACCTGCTGCGGCTCGGGATCCACGAAGTGACTAACCGCGATACCCGCCTCGACGAGACGCCCCGTAGTCTCTTCGAGATCGTTGTAGTTCTCTGCGACGTCGAGCCCCCCCTCGGTAGTGAGCTCCTCACGTCGCTCCGGTACCAATGTCACCTCATCCGGGCGAACACTCAAGGCTATCTTCAGCATCTCCTCGGTGGCCGCCATCTCGAGGTTGAGCCTGGTGGTCACGGTCTGTCGCATCAGATGAAGATCCCGATCCTGAATATGACGTCGGTCTTCCCGAAGGTGAATCGTTATCTGATCGGCACCCGCCAGCTCCGCAATGCTGGCTGCCGCCACCGGATCAGGGTACCGAGCCTTGCGAGCCTGACGAAGAGTGGCCACGTGATCGACATTGACCCCAAGTCTTACGCGTTCCATATCGAGTGCTATAGCACCTCGTTCGGCTACCCGGAAGGGAGCCATACCTGACAGGGGCCCGATCTTCGGGCAAGTGAAGACCGTTCAGCAGAGAACGCGACTTCTATTCCCAGTCCGAAGAGCCCTACCCATTCATGAGCAGCCGCTTCTTCACGGAGTCTACGAGCAGGTCGAAGGAGATCGTCTCCTCGTCCCTTGCTTTCTCGCGCCAAAGCTCCTTCAGTGAGACTCTTCGCGTGGCAATCTCCGTCTCGCCGATTACGATGGCAAACCTAGCCCCTTTCTTGTCCGCTCTTCGCATCTGGCTCTTTACGCTGCCTCCTCGAAAATCCATCTCGGCAGAGACTCCGCTTTCTCGCATCTCTTCCATCAGCCGAAAGCAAGTCTCGAGAGACTCTTCGCCGACATAGACGAAAAAGACCCTTGGTCCCTCGGGCTCCAGATTCGGATCCTCTGGAAGAAGCATCACCAGTCTCTCGACCCCCATCGCGAAACCAATGGCCGGCAGCCTGGGACCGCCGAGACTCCCGACGAGGTCGTCATACCGGCCGCCGGCGCATACCGTGTCGTGGGCCCCCAAACCTCCAGCCACGAACTCGAAACAAGTACGATTGTAGTAATCGAGCCCCCGAACTAGACGGGGGCGCACTTCGAGCTCTATGTCCATCTCGCCAAGAAGGGCTAGCACCTTCTCGAAGTGGCGCCTTGCCGGCTCGGATAGGCTTTCGCCAATTTGCGGAGCCTCATCCAGTACCGGCTGACAGTCCGGCACTTTGCAGTCTAGAGCGCGTAGAGGGTTCTGTTCGTAGCGCCGTCTGCAATCCTCGCATAGAGAGTCCAGATGTTTCTTCAAGTAACTCTTCAGCAAGTCCACATAGGCCGTGCGGTCGGCCCTATCCCCAAGAGAGTTTACCAGGAGCTTGAGGGGCGAAATTCGAAGATCGTCGCGAAGCAAACGATCGAGCATCACTAGCAGCTCCGCATCCATGGCGGGCTCGGCCACGCCGATAGCCTCGGCGCCAATCTGGTGAAACTGTCGGTAGCGCCCAGCCTGAACACGCTCGTATCGGTACATGGGGCCGCCATACCACCACTTGGTGATGGGATCGCGTGTGTGGACCGAGTGTTGAACGAAAGCTCGGACTACGCCCGCGGTGCCTTCGGGCCTCAAAGAAAGAAGCTTCTTTCCCTTGCGATCGGAGAAGGTGTACATCTCCTTTCCCACGATGTCCGTGGACTCCCCGATGGAGCGCGCAAAGAGTCTTGTCTCTTCGACCACGGGAGTGCGCACTTCTCGATACCCGTATAGGTCGAAACGGACGCGGCAGGCATTCTCCAGTCGTTGCCAGGCAGAGATCGGCCTTTGCGTTCCAATCTGCTCGGGCAGGATATCGTTCATCCCCTTCACGGCGCTGATCTTCAAGGTGTCTCTCCCTTATTCCTGGTCGGACCTCTGGAGTATGACCAGTCCTTCAATCTAGCCTTCACCGTGCCGGTCTTCCTCGGCATGCCCGGAGGCCGCCCAAACTCCGTCTCGACCACGCGCCTTGGCTGCGTACATTGCGGTATCGGCTCGCCCCAAGAGCGCTTCGAGATCCTCGGCATCATCCGGAAAGGTGGCTACCCCGAACGACGCGGTGATTCGTATGGGGCCACTCGATCCCAATAGAAAAGGACGCGCGGCCACGGCAGAGCGCATGCGTTCGGCACATCTCTTGGCTCCTACTCGCCCCGTCTCGGGCAGAAGAACTATGAACTCGTCACCGCCGTACCGGCACGCAATGTCACTATTTCGGCAAATCCCCCTGAGCACGTCCCCCACCTCGGCAAGCAAGGCGCTTCCCGCAAGATGACCATGGGCGTCATTGACGCTCTTGAACCGATCCAGATCGAAGAAGACGAGGGAGAGCTTCGCATCATGCCGATGTGCACGCTGGATCTCACTGGAGAGGGCCTTATGAAGATACCTTGCGTTGTAGAGACCCGTGTGCTCGTCCTGCATGCTCAGGGCCTGAATCTTCGCGAAGCTCTTGGCGTTTTGGATTGCAATGGCTCCGAAGTCGCCGATTATCGACAGGACTCGAAGGTCGCTCTCTTCGAAGGAAGCATCACCAGCTTCGGAGACTAGCTCTATGATGCCGAGCACCTCACCTCTGACCTTCATGGGCACAGCCAAGATCGAGCCGGTCTGGAAACCAGAGGTTCGGTCGAAGCGATCGCACCATCTGGGATCGGTCTGAACGTCTTCCACCAGCAAAGACACCCCGCGCTCCGCCACCCATCCGGCTACGCCCTCCCCCATCTCCAGCGAGCAACCCTTGATCGCATCGGCGCCCTCTCCCACCGCTATCTCGAACCTGAGTCTTCCCGTCTTCTCGTCGACGAGAAGCATGGACCACTGGCTGGCCTTCAAGAGTTCATGGACGATCTCCATCATTCTTCCGAGCACCTCCGGCAGCTCCAGAGTGCTCGTCAAGACCTTTCCGAGTTCGGCGACGGCCTTGAGTTCCGCGACGGGATTGTGTCGCGCTGACGACATAGCTGCATCCCTCTCGTTGGAAGCAGCTTCCGTGGAGCGGGTCTTCTTCTCTTTGTCTAGAGTGCCACGCGAGCTTGCCATCAGATGAAGCACCATACCCGAACTCGAGGGACTATGCTCAATCATCCGCAAGGCAGCCCTTTCTTGTGTGCTAGGTTCCACCTGAAATGACCAAGTCTCTAATTCTCGCCTCATCCTCGCCAAGACGCCGTTCGATGCTGGAAAAACTGGACCTGGCCTTTCGGTGCGAGTCCCCCCAGTTGGTCGAGACTCGTCGCGAAAACGAGTCACCCCCGGCTTATGCTCGCCGACTAGCCGGTGAGAAGGCCTCGTGCGTGCTGGACCCACGAAACGAGGATACGGTGGTTCTGGCCGCCGACACCGTCGTTTTTCTCGGAGAACGAATCCTCATGAAGCCCACCGACGAGTCGGATGCCGTAAAGACGCTCGAGATTCTGTCGGGCCGAACCCACAAGGTAGTCACGGGAGTCACCGTGGCTTCTGAAGACACGATGCGTCAAACAGCGGTAGTGACCTCCGTTCGCTTCCGAAAGCTCTCACGAGACGAGATCGAGTGGTATGTGGCAAGTGGCGAGCCCCTGGACAAGGCTGGAGCATATGCGATCCAAGGGATCGGCTCTTCCTTCATCGAGCGCATAGAGGGATCTCCTTCGAACGTCGTGGGGCTGCCGCTCACCGAGACCTTACAGATGCTCCAAGCGACGGGTATCGCCCCCTCATGGAAACGCAGGAAGTCCGAATAGTGTCATGGGAGCCGGGTGAAGGGGATCACACAGTCGGCTACTCCCTTGACCGCCGCGCTCTGCTGGCATACACATCGCGTTCACCTTGAGTCCCGGTCCCCGGGTTAGGGATGAGCCCTGCCCGAGTAAGTGGACAAAGAGGAGATTGATCAAATGAAGCAAGGCATCCATCCCGAGTACTCCCTTTCCAAGATAGCCTGCGCCTGCGGCAACATCATAGAGGTCAGAAGTACCCGAAAGGACCTCTCCCTGGATATCTGCAACGCTTGCCATCCCTTCTTTACGGGAAAGCAGAAGTTGCTCGACACCGCTGGACGGATTGAGCGTTTCCGACGCAAGTACGGAAAGCCCGCCACCGAATCGAAGCAAGAGAAGTGAGGGCTTCCGAGTAGCCGGGTTACCCGGCGGCGGCAGCCCCACCCTTGGAAGTCCCCGCGAAACGCTCGGCTGACACGACGAACCTGCCGAGCAGTTTCACGAATTCGACTGTCACCTTGTCGGCGGTCTCTTTCACTTCATCGTGGGAGAGATCTACGGGCGATATGCCGGCGGCGAGGTTGGTTATCACGGAGATACCCACACAACGAACGCCCATATGGCGCGCCGCGATAATCTCGGGGATAGTGGACATACCAACGGCATCGGCTCCCAGAACCCGAAGCATCAAGATCTCCGCTGGCGTCTCGTAGGAAGGCCCTGGCA
>SKWY01000290.1 GCA_007128675.1 Deltaproteobacteria bacterium
GGCCGCCTCTAGAGGCTCGCCGGCAAGAGAGCGAACCATTACCTTCAAGCTTCCCGGTTCCTCGAGAGTCAGGACGATCCCGTGGGCCGGTCCTTCGGAGAGGTTGAGGCTAGCAGACGCGGATCTCGAGGCTCCCCTGCGCGCCTCCACGGAGATCGGGCCAGGCGCAAGGTTCTCGATAAGGAAAGTGCCGCCTGCGCCGGTTCTCGTTTGGGCCGATCCGGCCACGACGATGGCGTCCTCCACGGGCTCTTGCCCCGAGACGACGGAGCCCGAGATCTGTCGACCCTTTCGCATGACTATGTCGACTTGCTCTTGATGGGCGCGAAGCGTCAGCGATGCCCTCATGAAACCTTCGGCCGTTGCCATGATCGCCAAGGGCAGACTTTGGGGGATGCGAGTCTCGAACTCTCCGCCGGCCTTCGATTCCACGAAAACGTCGGGCTGACCGTAGCTTGCAAGCCTAACCGAGGCTCCCTCGATTCCAGAGCCTACCTCATCCAGGACTCGCCCTCGAATCGTGATGTTGGCGCCGTCGTCGCCTTCTTCCGGATCGACATGAAGGGCCTCATCCGAAGCTCTCGCCGCGGCACGTCCTTGCGTGGTGGTGGTCAGGCTCTCGTCGTCTTCTCCTTCGGCCAAGGGAGCACCGTGAACGCCGGCGTCACCGGCGTTTCGCTGCCAGGTAACCAGCGCAACGATCAGGAGCAGAGCCACGATGGCTACGACCATGAATGGAGCGCGGCTCGTCTTGCCGGCGGAGGTTATCGGCGCGGGAGAATCTGATGCCATCGCAAAGAAAAGATTGCGTCGCATTGGCCTGGCTCCTTCACTCTGGCGTCATGCAGCGAAGATCCACTATTGCAGCGCCCCCTTCTCCCAAGGCAACCGCGATGCGTTCACGATACCGCGAGATCTGGAGCGCGGGCTCGTCGAATTCCACTCGTGAGAGAATGCGAGGAGAGGCTTGATTCAAGAGATCCAAGACAACGAGGCCTCCATCGGACGCGGCAACTACCGCGGTATGCCGAGACAGGGTGGAAAGACCGACGGCATCGCCTCCGACTTGAAGGAGAGCCAGCCTGTCTTTCTCCGGATCGTCCATGTCTATGATGCCCACGCCTATGCCGGTCTCGGCAAGGATGTAGAAAGGCGAGCGGATGCTTATGGCCATCACCCGGCCTTCGGTGGCACGGCGCCTGTCGGGACGAAGCACCGGCGCATCACGCTCTCGAAAATCGATGAAAGCAATACCTCCGAGACCGTCGGCGACATGGAGGGCCGAGCCATGCCGCAAAGCTTGTTCGGCTCTCCCCGGCGTTTCCACTCGGCTATAGCGTCGTGGGTTTGCGAAGTCGCTGTAGTCGATGGCCTCGATCCCCTTCGCTCCCATGGCTGCAATTATCAGATCGTCTACTCTGGTCAACGAACGCGGGTGACCGCTGGTTCGGTAGACGCTGACGGAGTTCTCCTCGTCCCTTGGAAAAGCCTCCAGCCCGGCGCTGCCGATCATCGCGATCACGTGATCACGAATGAAGGAGACACCGGTCGCCGAAGCGGCCGTGGCTCTATGCCGCTCCAACGTTGCAGGTTCCTCCGGCAGCGGACGAAGATCGAAGGTCTCGATGCCGCCTTCACCGGTTGCGACGTGTAGCCACCGCGAGTCCTGAAGGTGCACGTGAAGGGCCGGCTCCGATGTGGGAACTACAGCCAGGATGGTGGGATCCATCTCGGTGCGTCCACGCAGACAAAAACCTTCGCTGCAGCGCGCCGTCGTGCAAGGGTCGCGGTCGTTGCAGTCATCATCCTCTTCACACTCCGGTTCCAACTCTCCGGGCTCGAGTGGTGGCGGATCCTCTGGGGGCTCGGTCGGGCAGCCGGAAAGAAAGAAAAGGGGAGCCAGGCAGGCCGCGATGATCTTGATGAGCGAAGCACGGCAAGCACCGCCATCCTCGGCGAGGAAGAAACAGAGCGAGCTTGGCTGGGTCTTGATCATGTCTTCTAGAATACCCCTCTTCGACGGCCGGCTGGGAAACCTTTGCTCCTCCCGCAATCGAGGCAGGCTGGGGGCGGCGCGGCCCCCAGCCGCCAAACGCTAATACACCTTGCCGGCCAAGACGCTTGCCCGATGAACGCGCTGGGTTTCATCGCCGGCGATGTCGCCGTAGCCTTCCGATTCAGTGGACGGAACGCGGCTTTGCGGCTGAATTGCCTCCCCGTCTTGCCTGCCGTACCCGGCCGCGGCCACGGATATCCAGGATGGAAGCATCGAGGGAGCTTCGCCTCGAAGAGTACTCAGGTCGACGACTCCGGAAAGTACGTTGCCATGAACATTGGTGCATGTTCCGTCATCGGCTCCGGTGGACAAAAGCTCCCATTCCGCGGCTGCCGAGTCGTAGCGAACCCACTCGCAGTAGGCGCTGCCCTCGTCCTGCAAGAGCGCCAGGAGTTCACCGCCGCCGGCGGGGCCGGCGACGGCGCCGAGCTTGGCCCATGGTGCATCCACCATCTCCTCGCCTTCTCCTCCGATCCACACATAGAGAAACCGGTCCTGCAAGGCGCCGGCTCCGTTGGTGGAGACATAAAGAACGCCCGAGTTGTTTAAGGCGGCCCCGATGAAGAGGTCGCCGGCACTGGCGACTGTCGTATCTTCTCCGTCACGCGTGTTCTCATCGATTGTGAAGTCGTACGGGAGAGTGAGCGCCCAGGCGTCGGTATGGACGATCGTTGGGGCGGCGCTCACGCCTTGAACCCTCAGGAGTGGCCGTAGGTCGACGCGATCCGCTTCCACGGCGGGAGTCGTCAAGGTGGTCTCGGTCCAGTCTTGTGCTGGTCCGAAGATCTGGTCTCCGAGCAAGGACCAGTAGTTGCCCGAGGTTTCTCCTTCCCGGTGCAGGCTTCCGTCCTCGTCGCGCAGCCAGAGCATGGCGCGAACCCAGTCGCCGGCCGCGGCCTCTTCGAGCTTGAACCAAAGATGGAAGGTGTACTCGGCACCGGCATTCGGACTCTTCAGCGACACCGCGGCCCGCAGATCTCGATTGGCTGTGGCGGTGCTCTCGAGCCTGGCTGAATGCGCACCCGAAACGAACGTGTCGGTCGCTTCCGACAGCTCCACATCGGAATCCGGGGACAGATAGAAGCCCGGCGCCCCTTCATCCACCCAGTGATCGAAGTCGAAGTTGTATCCGAACTCGCAGGCGGGATCTTGCTGACAAGCGTCAAAGGCGCAGTAGCCACCGTCATCGATCGAGCTTGCCGGGGGAGGGGCAAGACCGCAGATGGGCGTTAGACATTGTGGAGAGCCGCTCTCGTCTAGCTCGCACACCATCGATGGACCGCAGTTCTCGAGCGTCTCGTCCTCTTCGGAGTAGAGGCACTCACCTGTCTGCCAATCACACGTACCATCGTCGCCGGAGTAGGTGACCATCACGTCGCCGTCGCAATGGTCGTCTCGAGGTGGACAGGAAACCTCGGCACAGAGATCGACGCATGAGGCGTCTCCTTCCTCCTCGATACATACTCTCTCGATGGCCAGGCACTCCACCTCCCCAGATTGATACACGCAGATGGGCCCATCCTCGGTCTCCTCGCAGGTTCCGGTCGCCTCGTAGGTGACCAGTACGTCTTCATCGCAGTAGGAGGCGGGGGGGCTGTCGCATGGCTCCAGATCATCGCAGCTCTCGGCGATGGTCTCCTCTACGCAGGAAGGCGTGCCGTCGACTACCTCGCAAACGTAGCCCTCGCCGCAGTCGTGAATGTCCGGCTCGTAGATGCACTCGGCCCCATCCTCGTCCTCCTCGCAGACGCCTTGCTCGGGGTAGGTTATGAGAGCGCCGCCTTCGGGATCACAGCGGTTCTCGGGCGGGCTGTCACAAGGCTCGATGTCGGCGCAGGTTTCTCCTACTTGGATCGGCACGCACGACGCAAAACCCTGGCTCTCCTCACATGCCTGTGCCTCTCCGCAGTCCTCCTCCTCGCTGGCATAGACGCAGATGGGCCCATCGATCATCTCCTGACAGGTGCCTTCGCTCTCATATGTGACAAGAACGTTGCCGTCGCAGTAGTCGGCGGGCGGATCGACACAGGGCTCGATATCCGCGCAGGTCTCAATATGGTGCTCATCGGGAACGCACTGTGCGTTCTCGCATGTTTGTCCCGCCGGGCAAGGGGTACGGGTCATCGCGTACTCGCACAGACCGTCATGGCATGTACCCGTCTCCGAGTAAGTAACAATCACGGAGCCATCGCAGCTGGCGCCGGGAGGATTTTCGCAGACGATGCCATCGCAGGGATCAAAGACCGGCTCCTCTTCCTCAGGGCAGCCCGTGAGGTTGAGCGCCATCCCAAGGCAGACAAAGGGCGCAAAAAGAGAACGAAGCAGCGAATGGCGTTTCATTGAGTAGTTTCCTCCCGTCTCGAGGGAATAATCAGCTACCACAAGCAACCGATTCAGGGGCATTCTACCGGGATTTCTTAGAACTTTGTGAAACCTTGCTCAAGGCCGGGTTTGATGCCGGCCTTGAACCGCGCTTTGTCGCATAGTAAGCGGAGCTGTCATGAACACGCGAAAGCTCGTTACTCACTCCCTGCTTCTCCTCCTTGCCTTGGCCGTCTCTCCAGGCCTTGCCGCGGCCAACGATGTTTGCGCCACCCCTCGGCATGCCGTGGAGACCTTGCTTCATTGGCAGCAGCCAGGCACTACGGACCCGGCCAGGGCCGCGGCCTGCCTCGATGTTTCCTTGGAGTCCTCGGCGGAGGTAGCCCCCCTTCGCGCACGACAGCTCAAGGAGCTCATAGACGCAAGAGGACTGGTCATTCAGATGGATCTAGTGCCCGGCGAAGCGGATCATACCGACGAGAATGGCCGTGCTCGGTTCGTCCCCTTCCCACGACAGCTTCCTCGTTTGTTCATCGAGAAGGTTGGTGATCGCTGGCTTTGGAGTGCTTCCAGTGTGGCCCTGATCGAAGACCTTCACGCCGCGACCTTCGCGGTCGATCTTAGCGGGCTGGAAGAGCGTCTCCCAGAGTGGGCGCGAGGCCGTTTCATGGGGCTCGAGGCATGGAAGCTCTTGGCCTTGCTGGCCCTGATCCTGCTGGCCGTGATCGTCCGGGCAATCATCATGTTCATCGTGGCAAGCCAGGCCAAGCAGTTCATGATGAAGATCAAGGCCGAGTGGGGACGCTCTCTGCTCGCGCGAATAGACAATCCGATTGGGACGCTGGCTGCCGCTGGCTTCTTTGCCATCTTCGTTCCAGCCCTTCATCTCCCCGCAAGGTTGAGCATGATCTCTTTGCTGGCCGTCCGCGTGCTAGCTGCCTTCAGCGCCGTGTGGGCGGTCTATCGGCTCGTGGACGTGGTCAGCGGGTGGCTGGAGCAAAGAGCGGCCAAGACCGAGACGAAGCTCGACGATCAGCTGGTGCCTCTTGTTCGCACGGCCATGAAGATCTTCATAGTGGCCGTAGGTGTCGTATTCGTCCTCCAAAACATGGACGTGGACGTGGCCGGCCTGCTGGCGGGCCTCGGGCTGGGAGGCCTCGCCTTCGCCTTGGCTGCTCGTGAGACGGTGGCCAACCTCTTCGGAGCGGTCACGGTGTTCCTAGACAAGCCCTTCCAGATTGGGGATTGGATTGTGGTCAACGGCAACCATGGAATCGTCGAGCAGGTGGGGTTCCGTTCCTCTCGGCTGCGGACGTTTCACAACTCCGTGTTGACCGTTCCCAATGCGACCCTGGCTGGGACCATAGTCGACAACTACGGCGCTCGGCATTACCGGCGCGTCACGACGACGATTGGCCTGACGTATGACACCACTCCGGAGCAAATGCATGCCTTCGTGGAGGGCGTGCGGGCGATAATTCAAGCCAATGAGTTCACTCGCAAAGACTTCTACGAGATCCACTTCAACGACTTCGGCGATCATGCGCTCGAGGTGATGATCTACTTCTTCGTGAAGGCCGATACATGGAGTAAGGAGCTGCAGGAGCGTCACAACATCTTCCTCGAGTTCCTTCGGTTGGCCAAGGAGCTGGGAGTCGATTTCGCCTTCCCGACGCAGACGCTTCACGTGGAGAAGCTGCCGCAGCTGGGCGCGGTGCAGCGGCCGCGCACCGGTCCGAAGGATCTGGCCAAGGTCATCGAGGCCTTCGGACCAGGTGGCGTCAAGGCAAGGCCGGCTGGTCCGCAACTCACTCATGGCTTCATGCCTTCGCCGGAAAAGGTCGCCGCCAAGGCGGAGGCAACCGGAAACGCCCCCGGTACCGCGGCCGCGGCGGTGGGAGCAAGGATCGTCGAGGAAGACTGATGGCGTCGATGGCTCGTTATGCTCCACACGGTATAATGACTGGTCCGGCCTCGAGCGAACGGAAGAGGTACGCCGCCTAGAGTGTCCAGGCGATGAAGGAGCCCCTTCGTTAGGCTCTCTTTCAGCGCGTCCTCTATGGAGGATGGGGTCCTTCACGGAGTCGGCGCTAGGGTAGTCGGGCAGCGGCCTGCTCCGATGGCCACGGGGCCGAAATGAACAAGAGGCTCATAAAAAGGAGTCGTCCTCGCATAATCCAGAGGAAAGAAAGAATCGTCGCCTGAGTGTCTTGGGGGCACTTGACACCGCATTTCGATGATTACCTTGAGGATGCGTTGCTGGGCAGGCGGTCTTTCAGAAGGGTTTTGGACAAGGCCGCGGGGGCAACGGGCCGCGCATGGCTCTTTGTGGCGCGGTCGGCATCGAGACCGGTGTGCCCGCTGCCCGTATACCGAAAACAGCGTCTTCAAGTTCACTAAAGGAGGTATGCCATGCCATTTCTGACTCGATGGAACAATGACTTCGGATGGGGCGATATCGACCGCACCCTCCTCGCTCTCGATGAGCTGCGCAGGCGGATGGGGCGTGCTTTCGACGAGACGGGAGGAGAGCGCGGGTCCGGGATTGCGGGGTTTGCGAACTGGCCTCCCATCAATCTCTATGACACTGGTTCGGAGCTGTTTCTCCGGGCAGAGGTTCCAGGCGTATCCGAGAAGGATCTCGACCTTCAAGTCAACCAGGATGTTCTGACCATCTCGGGTCAGCGTCAGACGGAGGTGCCCGAGGGTTACTCGGCTCATCGTCGAGAGAGGGGAGCCATGCGTTTCTCCCGTAGCTTCACGCTTCCGTTCAAGGTGGACCCGGAGCTGTGCGAGGCAAACCTCAAGCACGGCGTTCTTTCGTTGAAGATAGGGAAGGCCCCCGATGCCCGCCCCAGACAGATCACGGTGAAGTCCGGTTAGAAAGGTTTTCGAGAATATGACTAACGACAGATCAAGAGACAGGCATGAAGGAGGTAATCCAATGAGCCAGGAGATCGTCAGGCAAGACGAGAAGAAGCCCGAGTCCTACCGGGATCGTGTACCGGTTCTTTCTCCTCCGGTGGACATCTTCGAGAATGAGCAGGAGATCCTTCTGCTCGCCGACGTTCCGGGGGTCAAGGAAGATGGATTGTCGATCACTCTCGAGAAGAACGAGCTGACGTTGCACGCCAAGAGAGAAATGGAAGAGGAACCAGGTTCCGTGCTTGCTCGTGACTTTCACGAGGGTGACTACTATCGCAGCTTCATGGTCCCCCAGGGCATCGATGGCGAGAAGGTGGAGGCGGAACTCAAGGACGGCGTTCTGCACGTGCACCTTCCGAAGTCCGATGGATTGAGGCCCCGGAAGATCCAGGTGAAGGCGGGATAGATTCGGTGTCCCGGCAAAGTCGCTGGGACCAGGTGTCAGCCCTCGGCGAACGGCGTCTGTGAGCAGGATTGTTCGGCTGAACGCCGAGGGCTGTGAGCTTACATCGGCCGCGGGATGTTCCCGTAGCCCTGGAAGCGAGGTTTCCCGTCAAAGGAGCAATACCCGAGCTATGCTCCACTAGGCGGATGAGGGTCGGTGATTAGGCCGGCCCGAGGGTCTTCGACCGAGTCGCCCTTTGGTCGGAGGCCCTTTCTTCATTTGCAAATATGGACAGCCCAATTCAGTCTTCTACGGTCGCGCAATTTCGCAAGGGATCGATTCAATTGAAGTAGTCGCACCTTTGGGGGCTTGAGAGACTTCTCATGAGAAGCAGGGTTGTCGAGGGCGAGCGGGAGTGAGGCCCTTTGAGCGCGACGAGTCGGCCTGGGAGCGCGACGAGTCGGCCTGGGAGCGTGATGAGTCGGCCTGGGAGCGTGATGAGTCGGCCTGCGGATCGCGGGCTGTGCAGGCTGGCCGAGGTTTGGGTTTCCGGCTCTTATCGTTGTGTCTATCTCTCTTTGGATTGGCCATGAGGTCGAGCTGACTGGCGGATTTGCTGCCCAAAGGGTGCGGGCGGTTTCACTCGAAAGTGATCTGACGAAGAGCCGCCCAAATGTGGTAGAAAAAAAGGTTCATTTCAACGCGAGGTCCTTCATAGATGATGAACTTTCGCTTCTGGCTTCAGCTCCTTCTTGTTTTGCAGCTCTGTGTTGCGACAGCGTGTCCACCAAATGATGACGAGCCGACCGTACCCGATCCGCATCCGTATCCAGTGCGAACGTGTACCACCCGGATAGCGTACGACGACGGAAGAGAGCATTCGAGAGTGACGGTGGCCGGTAGCTTCAACGGTTGGTCGGAGACGGCGGATCGGCTGGAGTTCGAGCAAGACACCACCTATGTCGTCGAGCTGGACCTGGAGCCAGGAGATTACGCCTACAAGCTGATAGTAGACAACGAGTGGATATTCGATCCCGACAACATGCGGACCATCTTTCACGGCGGCCAAGAGAACTCCAGGCTCATCGTTCCCGACTGCGAGACCCCCTTGCTTAGGGTAGAGCGGTTCGATGTTGATGGTCCATCCGGCACGTTCGATCTAGAGGTGCAGTACATGGATGGTGCGAGCAAGGATGGCCTGGA
>SKWY01000057.1 GCA_007128675.1 Deltaproteobacteria bacterium
CGAAGTGGAGATGTGCGATGAAGGAGGCTGCGGATGGCTACATGAGGAGACATGCGTTTGTGGGTGCGAGGATGGGGATTGCATCTCACAGATATGCGAGCCCGGTCAGACGCGCTGCGATGGAGACGATGTGGAGATGTGCGATGAAGGAGGCTGCGGATGGCTCCAAGAGGAGATATGCGTTTGTGGCTGCGAAGACGGCGGCTGCGTGAGCCCCTGCGTATGTGTTGGCGAGGCCGTTCGTGAATGTCGTGATTGCGGAATCGAGCGTAGGGAGTGCATAGACGGAGAGTGGACGGCTTGGGGCAACTGCGAGCCAGAGCGATCGTGCCCGAGCCCAGAGATCTGCGATGAGGAGGCTTGGTGTGTCGAGCCACCCTCATCATGCCCCGCTGATGTCGAGCCGGAGTGCGAGCCTCTAGAGGTTCGTTCCTGCGGGGACGAAGGCACACAGACCTGCGGGCATGACTGCATATGGGGGCCTTGTGAAGGCGAGAGTTCAGCCGCTGCTACCGATGCGGGCTGCTGCAGTGTTGCCTCATCTTCGAGCAGCGGTAACGCCTGGCTCCTGCTTCTCGTGCTCTTATTTGCTGGGCTCCGCTGTCGCCGTGGGCAAGTGGCCAGGCCGCGGGAAGAAACCCGCTGAATAACCGGGCCTGTGAGGGAGCAGGCAGGGAAGATTCAATGGGCTCACAGGCGGCCGCGAACAAATAGTCTTCCATGTCGCGAGATGATCTCTCCGCCTCCCAGCGCCCAGCCGTCCTCGTCGTATGCGCCGGCCTCTCGGTAGGGCTGATCGAGCATGTTGATGAACATGATCCCTATATCCATGGATCGAGAGTCACCGAGGTTGAAATGGTAAGACAAATGCCCGTTGAGCAGCGTGTTTGCTCCTACAGTGCGTATTACCTCTGGTGCAAGCACGGAGTAAGGGTTTCGAGTCGCCGTGGTGTAGCGTGAGAACCAAATGGCGTCCAGACTGGCTCGGATCCGATCGACGTTCAGCCTCGCGGAGCCGATTAGTCGATGGTCAGGCTCCCACCCGTCGTGCAAATGCCAGGTTCGCTCCTTCGAGTCGGGATCGGTCTCGGGGAAGTACAGCCTGTCCAAGGAGTAGGAGCCCGACAACTCGAGCCATGGATGCGGGTGTCCACTAACGGAGATCTCCATTCCATATGAGCGAAGATCGTCGGGCCGGTTCTCGAAGGTGATCTCCGCGTCCTCGGGAATCCTCGGCACGCCGCCGATGCCCTGCTCGATCGCCAAACCGCGGGCATAGGCGATGATTGCGTGATGAAATACTGACGCAAACCCATCAACGGTGATGGTGAGGCGTTCATCAAAAAAGCGGCCTCGCACACCGAGCTCGAGTGAGTCCACGTATTCGTTTATTAGATCGCGGTTTCCCACATTCGCGAATATGTGCTGCAGGCGATGAAATAGCTCGGCCGGCGTCGAGGGATCTCTAACGAGAGCAGCGCCGAGGTCCGTCTCGCTGAATGTGGGTTTTCGGTAGGCTCTTCCGTAAGCGAGTCTGATTGTGCGGTTGGGACGCAGGTTGTAGGCGACGGCCGCACGAGGTGAGATGCCCGGCTGGGATGTCAAGCTGTTATGGTCTAGCCGCGCGCCGACGTTCAGCAGTAGCTCGTCTCGAAGAAACCACTCGTTTTGAAGAAAGAAACCTATACGGGTCTCTAGCACGTCTTCCGCGACGCATTCATCGGGATCGAACTCCGAGAACGGCACGTCCGGGCAAGTGATGAGGCCGCCCTCCATGTGGTGAATAGCCCGCGCACTGCCGCCCAGCATGAGGCTGTTGCCTTCGAAGAGATCGAAGGAGCGATGTGCCGTTATCTCCGCTGATCTGGTAGGCAAGTCGATTAGCGGAGCGGTTGCGAGCGGTGGGCCATCGAGCTCGTCCGGAAGGACCAGGTTGAGGTCCAGGTCGACCCCGCTATCGAGCCAATCCAGAGCCACGAGAATCTCTGTCCCGAAAAGAGAAAGTCGACCCAATAGGTAAGGCCATAAGGCCCATGCCTTCCCATCTCCGACAAAGGAGATGAAGTCGCCAGCAAAGTGGGCGAATCCCGCTTCGATTCTCAAATCAATGTTCTCACGCTCGTCCCAGTCGAAAAACAGTCTTCCCCGAAAGCTCTCGGAGGCGACTTGCTCGGGTAGAGCATAGGGAGCGGCCCGGCTCCAGCCGGCGCTCGTGAAGTAACCCCAGGAGCCGATTCGGCCGTGCGATCGAAGGTCCGCCGATGTAGTCATGGCGCCGGCGAAGGAGGTCGATAGCTCCACGTCGTGACCGGAGTCGGTAGGTCTTCGGGTGACGATGTTTACGACTCCTTGGAGGGCATTTGCTCCGTACAATGTAGACCCAGGACCTCGAATGATCTCGATTCGCTCGATTGCCTCCACATCGAAAGGCATGTTTTCCCATAGCGGTGCTCCAAAAAAGGGTAGAGCGACGTCTCTTCCGTCCGCGAGAACCAAGAGACGATCGCCAGCCCATGTCGAGCGGCTACGCATCCCGACCGCGGCTTGTCCTTGCGTGAGATGATGTACGTCGGCGCCTGGAACGAGCCGCATTAGATCCACCAGACTGTCGTATCCGCTGGCCAGAATCTGCTCACGAGTGATCACCGTTATGGCCGAGGGGCTCTCCTCGATTCGTTGGAGCCGGCGAGAGGCGGAAACCACCAGATCTTCGGCCGCGAGCAGGGCGAGATCGTCCTCGATGTCAATCTGATCGAAATCGATATCGAATTCGCTATCGCCCAAACCGAGATCGAGGAGCTCTGTGGGGCTGCTCGAGATGCTCTGGCTTACTTCGCCGTCATCCTCGATCGGGCTTTTGCCCGTGTCCACCGGGCCTTCTGCCTCCTCAGGTTCATCTTCTGGAGAAGAGGGGTGGGCGAAGACCTCTGCCTCCTCAGGTTCATCTTCTGGAGAAGAGGGGTGGGCAAAGACCTCTGTCTCCTCCGGTTCATCGTTGAGAGACGAGCCTTTGGCGGCGTTTCCGGTTTCGCCCCCAAGAGCCGCCGATGGATACGCACTCGCACCCACGGGGCAGGCCATGATGGCAAGGACTGCTGCGAGACGGGGAAGCATTCAATTAAGACTACCTCACTGTGCGATGGTGCTTCCAACCTTTCGAAGACAAATAAGACTAGACTAGCTGCGGTTTTGGGGTGAGTCCCTAATACCGGTAGGGCAGGGGCGCCAATAGGCTCCAAGAAGCTGAGGATTTTGCATCCTTCGTCTCTGCTTAGGGGGGATGGCACCTTGCGCATCACGCTTGCTTTCAACCTTCGGCAGGGTGACGGTGAGGAGCATGCCGAGCATATCGAGCATTCAGATGTAAAGCGTCTCCTGAAGGGGCTGCGGCATCTAGGGCATCAAGCAACGCCCGTAGAGGTAACCTGCCCAGGCGACCAGATGGTCGATCGTTTGCTGCGCTCTCGCCCGGACCTCGTCTTCAATGTGGCGGAAGGGGTGAGTGGAGCTGGAAGGGAAGCTTTCTACCCGGCCGTCTACGAGCTTCTTCATCTTCCGTACACGGGAGGTGGTCCAGGGCTTCTTTACGTAGATCTAGACAAGCGGCTCACGGAGAAGCTTCTATCCGTTCACGGGGTGAAGGTGCCAAGAGGAGTATTGCTGACTTCCGGCTGCAAGGATCTGCCGGATGATCTTCCCTTGCCCCTCTTCGTCAAGCCAAACTACGAGGGATCGAGCAAGGGGATAGGTCTCGATGCTTTGGCAATAAGCCTCGATGAGGCTCGTGAGCGCGCCGGGGCTCTCCTTTCGAGATATCCCGAGGGGGTGGCGGTCGAGCAGTTCATTCCAGGGCGAGAGCTGACGGTGCCGTGTCTAGAGGCATGGCCTGGACGTTCCTTGGAGGTGGTGGAGCACGTCCTTGGGACAAATGGATCCTTCTTTCATTATGAACTCAAACACAATGGCTACCGAGTGCCAGTGAGATGCCCAGCCCCCCTTTCTCCGAAGGAGAGACAGGATGTGTTGGTAATGGCCGAAAGGGTTCTTCGGTTCATGCCGATGCCTGATCTCGGCAGGGTAGACATAAGACTACACGAGGATGGAACGCCCTACTTCATAGAGGTAAACCCCTTGCCGAGCCTTCGCCCAAAGGCATCACTGATGGTGGCGGCGAAGAGCAAGGGCCTCGATTATCATGATGTTCTCGGGTTGATCATCAGATCAGCGGCACAGCGCTATGGGCTCTCGCTCGCTTTGAGGCCACGGCGCCCCGGCCGTCCGAGAGTCGATGTCGAGCGTCCAACGCCAAGACGACTTGGACTGACGATTGGCCGTTTCAGAGCCGGCACCTACAACGCGATAACCGATGTCAGACATGTAAAGGTCGGGCACGTGACTCGGGTTCGAAACCTTGCTCCGAGAAATGGAGGCCGAGCAGGCACGGGCCATGTCCGTACTGGTGTGACCGCGATCGTGCCGGAGACGCCAAATCTGTTCAGCAATCACTTGGTCGCCGGAGGCTTCGTTCTAAACGGCATTGGAGAGGTGTCTGGCCTCATTCAGGCAATGGAGTGGGGCTGGCTCGAGACCCCGATACTTCTTACGAACACGATGTCCGTCGGAGCAATCCATCAGGGAATAATCCGATACATGGTCGATCGCTATCCCGACCTGGGTCGAAAGGTGGATGTCATCATTCCGATAATCGGCGAGACGAACGATGCTTTCCTAAATGACGTCCGCCTGGCGCCGAACACCGCCCGTCACGCCATTAGGGCCATAGAAGATGCCCGTTCCGGCCCTGTGCCGCAGGGATCGGTCGGCTGTGGAACCGGTATGATTAGCTTCGACTTCGCCGGAGGAGTTGGGACTTCTTCCCGCGTGCTGGAGAAGGAACAAGGTGGGTACACCGTAGGCGTCCTTGTCCAATCGAACTTCGGAAGGATGAAGAACCTCACGGTCGAGGGAGCTGTGGTTGGGCGCGCAATCGACCGCCTATACCCAATGACGGGCAGGCGACGGCGCATGTCCGGCTCGATAATCGTGGTAGTCGCGACAGATGCCCCGATGCTCTCCAGCCAGCTAAGCCAGCTGGCGAAACGGGCAGCTCTGGGGCTGGGGAGGGTCGGATCCCACGCGGCTTCGACGAGTGGTGAGATAGTCTTTGCCTTCAGCACGGGTAATAGAACATCGAGAGAGGCCAAGGAGCAGGTTCGCCATCTGAACCTCACCTTCGTCAGTGGAGATCTCGTCGACACGCTCTATGAAGCCGTGGTGGAGGCAACGGAGGAGGCGGTGCTCAACTCGATGTTCTGCTCTCCTGGCATGGACGGACGGCTTGGGCGCTATGCCCCGCCCTTGCCACATGACATGGTGTTGGAGCAGCTGGCAAAAGGGCGGCGCGTGGAAGCGCCGCCCGAGGAACTCTCTACGACCGTGGCGACAAGATGTCTCGACAGGGGTTCTTAGTCGCAGTCGCCAGCTCCGACATAACCGAATGGATGATCATCCTCGGCGGCGTCAGCGGTGTCCAACAGGACGGCGCAATCGGGAGCGTAGATTACGACCGGGCTGGCAAGCTCGCTTGCATCGAGGCCTAGCGAGCCATCGAGGACCTGAAAGATTGGCTCGGGTACGTACTCGGGCTCCTCCGGCTCTCCGGTCTCGGGATCCACCGGCACCGGTTGACCGGACCCCGGTGGGAAGAAGCGAAGCGCAGGAGCGGCCGCGCCGTCGAGCGTGATGGACGTGAAGCCGCCAAGCAGCCATGCCGGCGGCTCTTCACTCAAATCCTCGAGCATGGCGCTCAAGTCATGCTCCAGATGGAGGTCGAACGCGGGAGCGAAGCTCATGAAGAGGTCCTCGTCATCTACCTCGATCGTCAGGTCGAAGCTTCTACCATCGAGCTCATTCAGGTCTGCGACCAATAGGGGCAAGCTATTCAGGCTGAAGGATGCTGCTCCGTCACCGAGCCCCAGTCCACTGAGGGTAACCGCTGTATCATCGGGCTGAACGCTGATGGATCCTGTGAGACCGGCAAGATGGATGTCAAAGACCCCAGTCAAAGGAGCGTCGGGCTCGACCCACTCGCATTCGTGCTCGTCGCACTCCCATGTTCCCCCGCCCTGAACGAGCTCACGAGCAATCGCGACATCGATAGAGCCCATTTCGAGCGACATGCTGGCCATGTCGGGTTGAAGCTCTGTCCTGAAGCCCTCCGCGGGGCCGAACTGGAGGCGAACATGCTCGGGATCGCTTCTGTCTAGCATGGCGAAATCCAGTGTCTCCAAAATAGACAGAGCGAAAGACACTCGCCCGTCGGCCTGCGAGGCCAGCTCGGCTTGCAAGGTGCCTTCGAGGTGGAAATCTGTCTCCAAGCTCTCGCCGAATACGTTGCCGATTGCCTCCACGGTGCGAATGATGTCACCCAGGTTGGCGGCGACTCGAATGAACTCCATGGAAAGATGCAGCTTAAGAGGATGATAAGGCTCTTCGCCAACTCTAATCTCGATGATTAGATGCTCCTGGTTATCTCCCCAGCTTGCTGCTAGCCGTATTGGCACCTCCGTCAACAGCTTGACGCAGTCAGGATCGGTATATGGCTCCATGCCGTTGGAGAAGACACAGACCGTGTCGGGGTCGAGAAGATAAATGACCTCATTTCTCGTTACGCTCTCGACGTTTTCTTCGGTGAAGATATGGTTCTCCAGCTCCTCGATGAGCTCGTCCACTATTTGCTCGATCTCGTCGGAGATTGGAGGCATGTTTTCTCCGTTCGGTCCATTCCAATCCTTGTTGGGAAAATGGGGTTCCTCATTTTGTTGGTCGAGCCAATCCATGATGGCCCATGGCGAGTCAGCCGCTTCGATGACGCTCATTGCTTCCGACATGTTTATGAGGTTCGAGCGGATCGACTCCAAGGCGAAGCCCTTGACCTCATCGGAGTCCATCTTGGCGCATGCCCCCGACAAGAGAGCGGCCAGGGCGACGCAGAGTATGGGGCTTCGCTTCATGCCAAGGTGTTCGCCTGGGTTCTTGATGATTCGATTCCTATTCATTCTTGGCTCCTGAATCAGGTTTTTACTCTAAGGTCATAAATTGGTCACGGCCGAAACTGAGCTCGAGTATCTTGAGTGCCGGATGCTTTCCTGCAAGGCACGAGCCATTTGTTCGGTAAGCTCTTCATCAACTAGGTATCCATAGAGTAGTGCTGGAATCCATCCATTAACTCAAGGAAAACGAGAGGCCCCGAAGCGACAGTCGTGACGCTTTCTGTCCAGCGGCTGAACAGAGGGGTGCCTCGTCGATTCGAAGCGCCCCCACGCCATCTCGGCCCGACTTGCCGGCGCCCTCGGCCATATTCCAAAGCGACCGGGCACCGCCCTTTGAAGCGCTCTTCGCTAACGTGGACGCCTTTCGTTTATCCAGTGCCCCCACGCCATCTCGGCCCGTCTTGCCGGCGCCCTCGGCCACATTCGAAGCGACCGAGCAGGCCCCAGCACCCGCGAGAGATCCTTCGCGAACCTCAACGTGTACGCCCCTCGTACATCCACCCCGTGAGACGCCCTTCGAGAACCTCAACGTGTACGCCCTCGTACATCCAGCCTTGCGCCACCTGAGACACAGCCGAGCCAGGCTCCTATTCTCTGAGGGAGTTCATCTCAAAGTCCATTTCGAGACGGTGGCGGCCTTTGTAGCGGAATCGATTGTCAGGATGGCGGGTGCCTCATAAGATGCTGCCTCCAATGCCCGAGCTCGCCGCACAGCTTCTTGCATCTCATAAGGTCGAGCTTGCCGATCGCATAGTTTCTCGAATACAGCAGCGAATCCACGGCTACTCGCGAATATCCACTTTGGAGCTGCGCGCTTCCGTCGAGGTGTTCTTGGACCGGATACTCAGTCCCTCGGTTCATGCGGAGCCCGGAGAGCTTCTGGATATCGTGATGGAGCGCTCCGAGAGCCGAGTCAGGCAAGGTTTTTCTCTCTCCGAGTTTTTAGGTGCCCTCTTCAGCGTATTTCCAGCGGCACGAAGCGTCATACGCGAGGTCGGCCTCGACTCTCGTCCCGAGTTTGCCGCTTCGTACGAGGCCTTGGAAGGCCGCGTTCACGAGCTGATGGTCAAGTCGGCTGAAGTCTATTCGGAGACCATCTCTCAACAGATCCGGTCGAAGAACGAAGAGCTCAATCGACTCAACCAGCGTCTTAGCGCACACGAAAAGCTGGTGAAGCAGGAATCTTCGAGTATAGGCAAGGCTCTCACTTCGGCCAATGAGTTCAACAGTCGGGTTCTTCAGAGCCTATCCTCTGGAGTCTTCGTGGCGGACGCCAAGACACGCAAGCTGGTTCTGTGGAGCGGCCGAATGGAGTCGATTACCGGCCTTTCAGCGGAGAGAGCGCTGGGGCGGGACATAGTAGAGGTCCTCAATCAGCTCGAGGGGTTGGATGGCGAACGACTCGTGGCGGAGGTTCGACGCACCAACAAGCTCCCCGTGACCAAGATGAAGCTACGTCGCCCCGACGGGCGAGATGCATGGGTCTATGTGCGCGGGCATAGGCTGCTGGATGCCGAAGGAGAGCCGGAGGGGACCGTTGGCGTGATCGACGATGTCACCGAGCGCGAGCTTCTCATCGATTCATTCTCTCGTTATGTGTCCCGCGATGCGGTGCGAAGGGTGCTCTCGCGGTCCGAGCCCGTATCTCTCGGCGGCGAGCGGAAGACTGTCACTATCTTCTTCGTGGATATCAGAGGCTTCACGTCATTGGCCGAGACACAGAGCCCCGAGAGCCTCCATGCTCTGTTGAATGACTACTTCCGTCTCGTGATCGACTCGCTGGCCGCGAATCAAGGCTTCATCGACAAGTTCATCGGAGACAATGTGATGGCCTTGTTCGTGCGTACCTCCAATCCGGCCGAAGGGGCAAGGCAAGCCGTCCGTGCCGCCATCGACATCCAGCGCTCCCTTCTTCGGCGCAATGAAGGTGAGGGCGCCGGTGAAGTCAGTATTCAGGTCGGGATCGGAGTGAACACGGGCGAGGTGATGCTCGGCAATATTGGCAGCAAGGAGCGGATGGAGTTCACGGCGATAGGGGATTCGGTAAACGTGACCGCTCGTCTTCAGACCCTTGCTCGTGCCGGAGAGATTCTCATCGGTGAGAGCACGGCTGCACTTGTCGAGCAAGACTTCGTTTTGGAAGACCGGGGACTGTCCCAGCTCAAGGGACGAAGGGAGCAGGTCCGAGTTTTCGCTGTGAGGGAAGCGAAGTAGCGGTTGCTGCTTTCATCGCCGTCTCTTCCGATGGTACCGGCTCGTAGCAGGTAGTCGAGCCATGGCTCCTTCGTGCCCCATGACCGCTCTCGATGCTGCTCCATCTTACTGGCCGGTAGTCGCCACCAAGAGATCTCGATGGACGAGATTGGAGGCTCCCATCGAGAAGTGCCACCTAGCCATCAAGGGCGGCGAACGGTACAATATCGTAAAACGGGAAAGGTGGACCGATGAAGATTTCCCAGCAGAGAGGGGCCTCTGCCTTCGCCGCCTTGGCGGCACTGGCGGGCTGTGTCGCTTTCGCCAGTGGGTGTCGACCGGAGGAGCCGATAGCGATGCTGGCCCTTCAAGAGGTAGACGTGGTGCCTTCGGCGCCGCTTCCGGTCAAGGACATGGTCATCGTTTCTGATGAAGGTCCTTTTGCTCACCACCGAAAGTCGCTTCCAAAGGATACCAGCCAGCGCCGGCTGTTGTTCTTGAATCGTCACGGAGGAACCTACACTCCGTCCTATTACAACGACTCATCGCAGAACCTGAGCACCGTGCCGCAGCAGACATCGGTAATTCCTCCTTTCCAAGGAACGGATGATCACTGGCAGGCCATCATGGAATGCGTAAGACGGGAGTTCGAGCGATGGAACGTCCAGATCACGGATCAGGATCCGGGCGACGCCGTTTTCGTCGAGGCCGTTCTGGGGGGAGCGCCTGGGCACCTTGGTCTGCCGAGCGGGGTTGCCGGCGTGTCTCCCTTCACATGCAGCAATAACGGGGTGATTGAGCGGGCAATAGTCTTCACCTTCACCGAGGCCACCAGGGATGTGCCGACGACTTGCCTCACAACGGTTCATGAGATCGGCCATGCTTATGGGCTCGATCATATCTTCTACTGCCCGGATCCGATGACGTATCTACATGGCTGTGGCCCGAAGACCTTCCAGGATCGCGACTCGCCGTGCGGAGAGTACAGCTCACGGCAGTGTTACTGCGGTGGATACGAGATCAACTCGGTCAGGCATTTGACCGACGTGCTTGGTCATGCCGATCACGGACCAGACACGACGCCGCCCACAATCGAGGTTCTGCAGCCTGTAGGTGCGGAGCTGCCAGGGAACTCGAAGGCCCGCGTTCAGGCCTTGGTCCAGGACGACAGAGAGGTTGCGGATGTCATCTTGTACTGGGAAGAAGAGGGCGAGATTACAGAGATGGATTGCGCCAACCCACCTTCTCTCGTGGAGTGCGTGCGCTCTTGGACGACCTACACCTGGCGCTTTCCCGTCTCCGAGGGTGAGCGCAGCTTCTGGATTTGGGCCGTCGACGCTGCTGGAAACGAGACGGAGACGCAGCCCCGACATCTAGTTTTGAACCCTAACCTTACGCCAGAGCCTTATGCCGTTGCGGTGGACATAATCAGCCCGCCCCACGGAAGCCAGGTTACGCCTGGTGAACAGATGGTCTTTCGGGCAGAGGTCAGCACATTTGGGGGCGCCGAGGTGGTGCGAGTCCGTTTACGCTGGAGCTCTGATGACAACTCCATGGTTTTCGAAATGGAGCCGACGGCCGTGGACGGGGAATGGCAGGTGATCCTGAATCTCTCCCCCGATGCTCCGGGAGGAGAGCGCCACTTCCAGGTCGAGGCTCAGGACGATAGTGGTGGGTGGACCACCTCTCCGCTCATTCCAATAACCATCGTAGGGTGACGGTAGTGGGAATCTTGACTAATACCTTCTTCAAGACTCCTCTTGGGCCACGGCCGCCATCGGGCTCGCTCTTCTCGAAGCCCGAAACCTGCGGGTCGAAACTGGTCGGGGTAGGAGCGAGATATGGGTTGGTACTCGTTGTGAGCTGTCTTGCTCTTTCTTGCGGCTATGGGTACGCAGATGAATGGGTCGTAGAGCCGCAAGACCCCAAGGAGCCCACGGAGCCGACCGAACCCACCGAACCAACGGAGCCGACCGAGCCGACCGAGCCGACCGAACCAACGGAGCCGACGGAGCCCCCCATAGACTGTCCCGTAACGGTGGATGGTTTGGACGGGGCGCTCGAGTCCGATCGGGTTCTCTTGGTCGCCGATAAGCCCGGAACCTTCGAGGTGCCCGAAATAGTGGCAGAGATTGTTTGTCATGGCTTGCTCCAGGCGGAATCACTCGTGTTCGGTCTCGACCTGCCAATCTCGGAGACCGCCGCGGTGGAGGACTATCTCTACTCGGCAGGCGGCGAAGACGATCTGGCTCGTCTTTCGGCTTCTCCTTTCTGGTATCGGGAAATGCAGGATGGCCGCTCGAGCGTAGCAGTCGCCGGTCTCTTGGAGTCCCTGCGTGAGCTGATTTCGCTCGACGTGACTCCTTTGGAGGTGGTGCTCTTGGATGGTGAGCAGGATGATCCCCTCGCAAGAGACGCGTCGGCCGCGGATCGCATCGTGGACGCACTCGCCCAAATGGGTGAAGGCACGAGTGCAATCGCATTGGTGCATCGGCCTGAAGCTCCAGGTGGAGAGCACGGGCTGACCGCTGTGACGGATTTCCTTTACGACCACTCGGTCGACAGCGAGGTTCTCGAGGTTACGCATGGGGGAGGAACCAGATGGACCTGCCCACGCGATGATCCGAGTACCTGTGATGCCTATACCGAGGAAGGAGAGAACCTCGGTCCGAGCCGTTTCGTCGACCTCGAGCCGGTTCACGACGCGCCGGGCCTGCTCTTCGTTGGTCCAGTAAATGCCTCGCCGCCCCTACTGTCCTACTAATGGGACTGCATTGGGATTACACTTTTGGGTTGGAGTATCGCACATCATGAGAGCATGCCACCCCCTCCCTTCAGCTCTCTTCCTGACTCTAGTTGCCTTGGCTTCTTGTCACGGCATGAAGAGTGTGGGCCATTTTTCCAAGGATGAGCCGCCTTCGGCCGAAAGCGTCGAGCGTGGCCGGGCATTGGTGCTTTTCGAGCCCAAAGATGTCGTTGATCTTCCAGATGGGCTGGAGTCTTGGATGTGCGAGTTCTTGGAGGCTGTTGCATCCGGAGATCCGGCCGCGGCATTGTCCTACTTCGATCCCGATCATCGAGAGTATCAGAGATCCATTGGCCTGCTGGACGATGCGCAGTACGTCCTGGAGGGACTGGGGTTGTCTCGCCGCTCCCAGCTAGGTGGCCGGCAGCTTTCCGCCGAGCCGGATTTCTCGAAGCTCTTGTCTTCTCTAGAGCTGCTCATCGTCACCGAAGTCTTCGGCGGCAACGCCGAGAGCAAGGTCTCTTCCCGCGACTGGTACGTTGTCCAGGGAAGGATGCACTTCACGGCGAAACAGGTCTTCTTGCTTCAAATAGATGTTAGGCGGCTCGATGGCCGCTGGGTCGTCTCTCCGCCGGTGGGCTAGGGACACGGGAAGATGGACAAGATCATTGAGTGCTCTAGAGCCTTGACGAGGGGGCAAGGCTCCTCGTAACGTCGAGCATCCTATCCGCGAGGGGGAAGTCGAGATGTCGAACGTGCATGAGCTAGAGCGATTGGTGCCTGTCGTTTTGTTGTTGGCTGCGTCCGCGGTCATCATTGGATGTGAAGCCTCTCCACCCGAAGGCTCACCCAGCACTTGCTCCCATGCGATAGCTCTGCCGACTTCGGTTTCCACCGACATCCTCTTCGTGATCGACAACTCGAACTCCATGAGAGCACCTCAAGAGAAGGTCAAGGAACAGCTCGAGGTATTCATCGATGCGCTGGCCTCTAGCCCATTGCACAACGATTTTCAGATCGGAGTCATTACGACGGGGGTTACGGTGAACCTTCGGGGCTGCGATCCGAGCTCTACGCCCACCTTCATCGAGTATCCAGAAGAAAGCGGCCGGCTCCAACGGGGTAAGGATGTCTCTGGAGCGGTCATCGATCCCACTGACGACAAGATCGTAAGGTCCGATGACCCGGAGCTGCTCTCCAAGGCGCGCCGACTTCTCGGTCAAGGCATCGTTGGTTCCCCTCAAGAGATGGGCCTCGAGGCCATGCACCTCGCTCTTACCGAGCCACTGATTTCCACGCCCCTCGACGCGGCCGACCCTGGGAATCTTGGCTTTCTGCGGTCGAGTTCGAGATTGATGGTCATCATCGTATCCGATGAGGACGACTGTTCGGATCCAACCGGAACCGCTATTGCCTTGCAGCCTGCTTGCGGTCAGAGCTGTGAGACCGACGATGATTGTGCCGGCGAGGGACATTACTGTCTGGAGCTCTCCGGTGGTAATCGGGAATGCGTTCTAAATCATTGCGAGACACCCGAAGGGCGCGCTCTCTTGGAGCCGGTGAGTAGCTATGTTGACTTTCTAAAGTCCATGGAGGCGGGCGCGGGCAGACCCCGCGAGGTCTTCCTTGCCGTGATCGGCTCGGTGAGTTTGGATGATCCTTTCACGCCGGAGCGCTGTGGCGACTCCGAGGGGCGAGCGGTCCGTTACGTCGAGGCGGTGAGTCAGATGGGAGACGCCGGCTTCATGGCCTCGATTTGCCGTGAAGACTTCGGGCAGGCCATGCTCGAGATTGCCGGTCTCCTCGATAGCCCTCAGACCCTGGAGCTACACGAGGAGCCATTCGATCCAAGGCTCCTCGAGGTTAGGGTGAAACGGGACGATGGGACTTCTCTGACGTGTCCTATCGGGGAAGGGTTCGAGTATCATCCTCCCGCGGGAGAAGGACCCGCCACCATAGAGATGCTCGAGCCTTGTCGGCTGCGCTACGGAGATGAGGTTCAGGTGAACCTGTTGTGTGCAAGCTGACAATCCCGGTCGCGCGGCCTGGCCGCTTGTGTCTCCCCTGATCGTCGAGGAGACATTGAGGCTTTCATTCTCTTTCCAGGATTGTTACCTCGACCCTGCGGTTTCGAGCTCGGCCGGCCGGTGTCTCGTTGGTGTCGATCGGTTGCGTTTGGCCGAACCCTCTTGCGCTGAGGCGGCCTGCCTCAATCCCCTTGGAGACGAGGTAGTCGACGACCGCTTGTGCTCGGCGTTGACTCAAGCCCATGTTGAAGTCGGCCGATCCCGAGCTGTCCGTGTGGCCGTCGATTCGTATGCGGAGTATCTCCGGATGCTCTTCCAGAACGGAGATGACGTCATCGAGCACGGGCAGAGAGCTTGATTGGACCGTGGCCTGGCCGAGGTCGAAGTGAATCTGCTCCCGAAGCTGGATAGTGTCTCGATCTACCACCGCGTATGGAGGTCCCTTCTGCGTGTCCACCACGGGCTCTGGTGGCTCTTGGGGCTCGCACGGAACGGGTTCGCAAGCGACCGGCTCACAGGCAACGGGCTCGCAGGGAACAGGCTTGCAGGGTGCGCGGCGAGCCAGGAGACGACCATCCACTGGACGAGCAGGTTGTTCCCGAGGAGTTGCCCGGGCCGGCAAGCGCACGGACGGCCTTGTAGGCCACGCATAGCCAATGGTAGTGGCCAGCCGCAGTCCCGGGCGCCCAAACCCCGACTCCAGCGCAAGTCCGGTGCCGCCCATCAGCCGGGCCTCGAGCCCCGCGGGAAGAGCGAAGCGGAGTCCAAGAAGAAGCTCCAGAGGCGTCTTGTATGCTGGTGATCCAATGGCAAAGGGAGCAGCCGCGGGGGTAGAAGCGGTGAGCTCCCCAAAGACGTCCCAGCCTGCGAGGAAAGAGAAAGCCGGAAGAGCCTGTGCGGCGGCAAGGCCGGCATGGATTTCGTCGCCTACATGAAGGTTCAAGAATCGCCCAGGCTGCGTTCGGAAGCGGTAGCCCAATGTAGCCGCTGTTCGCAGTCCGCCCACTTCCCATCCAACGACGGCGCGTGGCGCCAGCATTAGTCCTCGCTCTCCAAGGAAGCTCTCGCCATCCCCCGTGGGTAAGCGCACCTCGGCGACCAGTGCGGCCGACCAGGGGTTTGGATGCTCATGGCGATCTCGGCTCGTGGCCGCGCCAGCATCGTCGCCGGGAGAAAGGAGGGCAATCTTCCCTCCGAGCCGAATGTCCCCCATTCCCCGACTCGATGGCGCAAGGATATCGAGGCCCCTTTCGGTTAGTAGCTCGAACCCATGACCTTGGTGCAATGTTACCGGGAGATCGGCGAATACCTCGATTCGGCCTGGTAGCCCAAGGGCCAAGAGGAGGTGGATGTCGAGCCGGCTTTCTAGAAGATTGCCGACCTTCTCGTCGCCGGAGACGAGGGAGAGGAGCCCAAAGCCGCTGTCGGCCGCCAGATCGAAACGGTATTGGCCGGGGGGCATTGCCCGGGCGCAGTCCACGGTGCCGAATGAGTCGCCTGGGGCAAGCTTGAACGATATTGAATCTATGCCTCGCGCCAGAGGATCATCCGCCAAGACTGTGCCCGGCAATATCAACGCCACCAAAGCTGTCGCGGCGGTCAGCGCTCTTTTTTGCAAATCTTCTAGGCTGCGGCCCATGTGCTTCTGCCCCCTTGTATCCGAGATGCAGCTCTTACGTGGTTTGGCAAGGAACCATAGCAGAGGACCTCCAAAATGGGGCCATCTTCTCGATAGGTGGAATCTAGTTGCCCGCAATCGGCTTGGGATCGATCTCGACGATCACGATTTCTCCAGCCCCTCTCCCGAAAGTCTCCGGGTGATACATCTCTTCGGCGCTTGGCGGCGGCGCGATGAATCTGCCCGGCGTTGTCGCCCTTGCGACGTAAGAGTAGGAGTGCACCCCCGGCCACAAAAGGGAGGCGAAGGCCTCCGCCCTCTCGTCACGTAGGTTCTGGTGCTCGTACCACGTGCGCCACCAGAACCAGAAGCGTCCTCTCGTTCTCTCGGCCGTGTCCGTGTCCGGTGGGATAGCGCCAGTGACTGCCAGGGCTGGGTTCAAGGGCTCGAAACCCGCGGGCAGACGATCGACGAGTGCCACGTGATATCTGCGTGACGGTGCCACGAGTGTCAGTCTCACTCGTACGGGGGCTCCGGCTCTTACGCGCCAGACTCCATCATCGTCGAGTCGAACGTCGTCTGGGTCGTCGATTGCCTCGTAGGTCCGTTCCACCGTGAACCCATGATCGGCAGGCGGTGGAGTCAGGTCGTCGGGGACGTAGCGAAGGCCGACTCTATAGTACATACGCCCAGGACCTTCCTTTGCCAGCGTCAGGTCCTTATGACCATCATCCTCTGCAAGAAAGCCCATGGGCACCGATATGTGATGCCGTTCGGTGGTGCGACCGAAGAAGCGATGCTCTCCCGCGAACCTATCTCCGAGCCATGCTCTCGCGATGAAACGAGGAGTCACTCCTTCGTACTGCCTGAAGTAACGATCCAGGGCGAGCAAGACCCACCCATTCTCCTGGGTATTCGCCCAGCGTCCACGGCTACGATGGGCGAGCAGGCCGCGGACGGTCTTGACGATGAGATCACTCTGTGGCCTCGCGGCCATTAGCCCCTCGAGCAGCACCGCATCGGTCCGGCGGCTGGAGTGGAAGAGCAGATGCGCGCCATCTTCGTACCTGGTGGCGAATGTAGCTCCGGCGGAGGTCTCGGTTACCCGGTTCAGAAGGTGCCTTTCTATGGCTGCTATCTCAGCGCCGGATCTGGCCGAGTCGCCGGCCAGCACGTAGAGGAGCCAACCGAGGGCCTCAAGGTGCAGCCCCTCGATCGTGGCCTCTGATAACAGCGCTCTCGCCTTATCCCCATCCACGCTTCCGCCGCGAGCCAGCGTGTACAGAGCGGCTGCTCTGATTGTCCACTTGGCCTGCTGGGAGTACCAGTCAGGGATGTAGTTTTCTATGCGCCCGAGGTATCGGGTGGAGCGGAGCAGTAAGTTGCTGGGGACCTCTAGACCCTTTTCTTTTGCCAAGGTCAGTGCCAGCGTGACATGCACGGTCAGGTAAGGCCAGCCTGGATCATTACGGTCCGGTCTGCGGAAGACGCCGAAACTTCCATCATTACCTTGACGGGCGAGCAGGGTTTGCATGTCCCGTTCCAGGGCCTCCTCGATCTCACTTGGCGGCGGAAGGCCTTCTGCCTCGAAGGCTTCTAGAACGTCGAGCAAAGCCGATAGGGCAAGGAGTCTTGAGGCGACCTGCTCGGTGGAGTTGAAAGGATAAGTGGAAAGGTAGACCACCGCATCGGTCAGTGATTGAAGCTCCGTCGAGGAGGTCGTCAACTCCAGGCCTCCAAAGTCGAGGCGGGCTCCTGGTGGTGCCTCGACTGGCTGCCTGATGGGGCCATCGTCGATCGTTCCATAGGTCGCAAATGCCTCGCTCGTCACCGGAGTCCAGACCGGCAAGGTGATCTCGGCGGCATCGGCCATGGAGCCTGATGACACGGCTACCTGTACCGTCGCTGGGCCGACTCGTCTTACGTCGCCTGGAATCCGCACCTCGACCCGACTCCTGGAGGGTACCTGAAAGCGTCGTCCCATACCGTTCGCCAAGGCAAGTCCGGCAGAGCGGGCGGCTAGGGCGACAGTCAGGTCCTCGTCGGTTTGATTCTGGACGACGAACGGGAGAGATGCGTAATCCCCGAGGTTGAAGAACCTTGGCAGCGACGGTCGAACCATGAGCGGGAGACGAGCCGTCAGGGTCGATTCGCCCGAACCGAAGCGACGCTCTCCGTCGGTCGCAACCGCCATGATTCGATACCTCGTCAGGTTGTCCGGAAGATCGAGATCGACCTGTGCTAGGCCGTCGGCGCCAGTAGTTATGGCTGGCGCGAAGAGGGCAAGAGGGGAGAGATCCGTGCGCATCGCTATGGGCTGTGCGGCGGGCTCGGCGGCCGACTTGGGAGCAGCGGCTCTGGAGATACTCTGAACGGTTTGTAGCCTCCTTCTCTCGGTTGGAGCCTCCGCAGCCTCTCCGGACAAAGCATCGGCGGATGACTCGATATCCGTAAGCTCTACATCCAGCTCGGCGAGAATGATGAACGGGTAGAGGGAGGTGTCTCCCACGCCGGTGGGACGCCGCCTGTAGAAGCTCTCGATGGGGTCTGGCAGCTTGTGATCCGTCAGAGCCAGAATCGCCTCGTCCACGGCTACCAAGAGCACCTGGGCATCTTGGATTGGGGCACCGCCAGAGTCTCGAACGGCTATGTTGATTCTGGTGCTTCCTCCAGGCTCTATCTCCCTCGTTGCGGGCTCGGCCTCGACTTGAAGTGTCCGTGCAGCCGGCGGAACCGATAGGTACACCGAGCCGTAGCCAAAGGCGGGTCGTGGCGAAAGACTCGGATCGGGCTCACCGGAAGCGTCGGTTCGCGGCGAGGTGCCTGCCACGGCCACGTGCAGCTCTACTCCAGGCGTCATGGCGTCGGTTATGGGCACCTCGATCTCATGATCCGGACCTTCGACTCGCAGCCGCTCGGAATTCAAGACACCTTCACGCCTCCACGTGATGATCATTTCGGCCGGTTGAAACGGCAGCTGCGCCAGCACTCGAGCGACATCCTTCGGCTCATACTCATCCTTGTCGGGGATGAGCATCACCTCTTCCTGCTCCACTCTCGCGATGCGCGGAGGCGGGGGGCCTCCACTTACCCAGCGTACCATCTCGGTGCGTGAGGGACGGCCCCGCTCGTCTACCACCGTCGCGGTGATATGCCAGCGTCCCCCCTCCAAGGACTCGAAGGCGCAGGTCACGGCATCTTCGGAAGAGACGTTCTCACAGGTCCTCGTCTCCTCCACCTCCAGCTCGATCTTGCCGGCCTCGTACTTCCATACCGTTCGCTCGGCGGTCAAGGCGACCCTGTGGTCGGGTACCATCTTCCCGTCTATGTCGGTGACTATCAGGTCGACCTCGAGATCCTGGCCGCGGCTGATGAACCGGGCTTCCGTCGAAAGGCCGACATACAGCTTTGCCGGATGGATCAGGAATGGAACGGAGGCGGACCAGCTTTGACGGTTGACGTCCATGACGCTGGCCTGGGCGATGAGCGAGACAGGGAAGGGCGGTCCACCCTTGGACTCTAGATCCAAGACATGGGTTCCATCGCTGGCAGTCGTTCCAGTGAGACGGGAGACCTGTCTCTCTTGCGATGCCGAAGGCCCCCATGACCTCCAACCCCAGGGGCGGGTTACGCGGCCGAAGGTGAAGTCTCGATGCCCAGGCGGACGGTATGTCCCGGGCTGGGATGTGGCCATCCAGGTTACCTCCGCTCCAGTCAGGGGCTCTCCCGTGTAGTAGCTCGCCTCGACGGTGGCCTTCAGTGGTTCTCCGAGCAGATGGGGAGCCTCGCTGCCCTTGGCCTCGACCTCGAACTCCGGCCTCCTGAACGATTGGATCTGGAAACGGTGTCGATGGGTGGAGGCCAGCTCGTCCTCACCAGCGTTCAGGATTATCGTTGCGTGGCCGAGGTTGGCATCCTCGGGAATGTCGAGAGCGAACGAGAAGCCGCCGAACCGATCGAGCCTAGACTCTCCCTTGGCAAGCTCGCTTCCTCGTGGGTCGATGGCTTGCCAAGAAACCGCCCTGGCTTTCTCGCCCACTGACTCTATGTCACCTTTTGCGCCTCCTTCGATGACTCTTACCCACCCCTTGAAGTGAGCTTCTTCTCCAGGGCGATACATTTGCCTGTCGTCCGTGAAGTACCAGGCAAGGCGATCGAGGCTCTCCTGGCGCTTCCAACCCTGAACGAAACGGCCTGCTCCTCTTGCCGGGAGGATGGCCATATCACTGCCCGAGCGCGCGATTAGTAGATTGGAGGGCTCATCGAAAAGCGAGAGGGTCGCTCTTCCCTCTGCGTCCGTCATGGCCTCGCCAGGTCGCTCGTTTCCCTCTGAATCAAGGAGTGAAAGGCTTGCTCCCTCCACGGGCTCGCCGGTTTCCAGCCCCATTGCCAGCACGTCGAGCGCCTCACCATGCCAGGCCATCAGGCCAACCTTGGTTCGCTGGATCCAGACCCGAATCTCGGGCTTTCGCCAGCTACTCTCTTCTTGCGGATGGCCCTTTACATGCAGCACGACTTGACCAAGGCCATCTTCCAGAGCTTCCTCGAGGTTCAACGGGGTCGAGGACATCTCATCCGGATCGCCAGCTACTCGGACTCGGCGTGAAAAGGCACGCCTCCCCGGCGGCTCTTCGGCTTGATGGCTTCGCCATGCCGAGTACGCCGGCCAATCGGTAGGCTCTACCGCGTAAGCTGTCGTGTCGAGATGAGTGTAACCCTGAGTATGAATTTCTATCTCTGGGGAACCGGCGGGATCGAGGACGACCATCGTTCCAGGCATGGAGGTGAAACGAGGTCTTGTCGGACCCACGGAGAAAGTTATCGGGTCGGTTCGCTCGAGTGATTGCCCGAACACGTCTGTCATGTCCGTGGATAGGCGCACCGTGTAGTCGGTGTTGGCGCGGTGGAGGCCCAAGATCGTGATGCTGGAGTCGAAGGAGCGCACCTGCTTCATCGGCAGCTCCGGTTCGATCTCCACATGTGTGTTCTCGTCGAACGAGTCGAGATCGATCGGGTTGGAGAAGCGAATGCTCCAAGGTGATCCAGGTGGGCAATCCCGGTGGCAGTGGTGGCGCGTGACGCGGAACGGTCCGTAGGTTCTAAACGAACGAGATTGCCTCTCTTCCGTTCTTCTAGGACCCTCGGCGCTAGGAGTCCCCGTGGGGACCTCCACGGTTACGCTGGAGTCGTATGGGAGTGGAAGAACCGGCCTCAAGGCAAGCCATCGTCCTTCTTCCGCTTCATCGATCAATCGGCGGGCCTCGGGAAACCGTTCAATCTCCTCCTCGGTGGCTTCGGTCACGGCATGAAGCCGTCTGTCTGCTCTGACCTGCAGAAGGTCTAGCACCGCCTCTCGATCTACTCGTTGGTCGAAGACGATGACCATGACCGTCTCTCGCGAGTGAGATGTGCGCGTGGAAGGCCAGAACGATTCGATTGAGGGTGGTGGCGTCTCGAATCCCCAGCGGACCTCCTCGGCGAGGGCGGCGCCCGTCGCCGAGCGGGTTCCAGCCGGCACTACCGCCTCGAAGCTCGTGGCCATGGGCAGGCGGCCCTCGAGCTCGAAGAGCAGGGTACGGGTGCCGACCCATCTCCAGCGGCCCGGAAGCTCTGGAGACAGCTGCACGGGAATCCTCGCCCCAGCCTCCTCATGGGAGGTAACGGCGACCATCGGCTGGCTGAACGTGACGGAGACGTGTGGTGCCAGCGGTACGGCGCCTTCCGGGGCGTATCGTTCGACTCGAAGGGGCTCATCGACTGCGTGTGCTGGAGGCGCAAGGTCGATCCTTGGAGGGAAGGTCTCCTCGATTGTCTCGCCTGTGCGCGGTCTCGGCCTGCTATCGGGCGGCAGCGCCAGCTCTTCTCCACGGTGGGGATCCTCTAGCGTCGGAAGGCGAGAGAGCAGCCTTTGCGTTTCCGAATCCGAGAGGGGCTCGGTATGGGCCTCTGGGAGAAGGTCCATGGCCTCTGCCTCGGTCTCGCCTTCCGATAGCTCCAAGATCAGCATGTCGGACTCCTCGAGCCGAAGGGGGTGGAGCGGTTGGTCCGTCGGTTTGCCGGGCTCTTCCAACGAGGGCTCACGCTCGGGGCTCGGCGCGGGATCGGGACGTCGCTCGCATCCCGCGGAGGCAAGCCACAGCACCACGGCCAGCGCCAAATAGATGGGGAGAAGCGGCTTGCAACCGGTAGGCACCGGGAAAGGGGCCAAAGGGGTTCGCATTATCTGGGCTCCTTCTGGCTTGAAGAAGGTATCGTCACTCGAGGCCTTTACGATCGAAGCCGTCTTATCGAAGAACGGCACCGGGCGACCTCCAATCCTGACAGCATAGGCCATGTCATTTCACGTTGGACCCTGTGACGTCCAGCGTTCGAGTAAGATCCCCCAATCGTCGGGTAACATACACCGCTTCCGATCCGAAGGCCGGCTCATCGCATGCAAAGCCGCGCTTTTTGTTAGCCCCCGGTCGTTCGGAAAGCGGGGGATCCGTTTGGCCGAACCCGAGTGTATCCGTTAGGTCGGTCCTTGACACATGCGCCGCCCCCCGATCCGCAGGCCGGCTCATCGCATGCAAAACCGCGCATCGCCAGATTCCGGTCCTGCTCGACACTCGGGCAGGTCATTTTCCAGGTAAGGGCCCGCTTGCGCTCGAAGTTTGCGAGTTCTTCAGTTTAATGATTTGCCAGAGCCTTCGAAATGCCGATCCGACGATCGAGGTAAGGTCCATTGAGGTATGGCCTAGCCCATCTATATGCTGGGCAATACGGCGATGAGCGCTCTCTTGCCCCAAAGGGCATTGGAGTTCTCTTGACTTTGGGACTTGATTGGGACGGTGCCCGGAGGATAGAGACCCACTCGCGTCTCGGGGGCCTGCCCGGCTACGGGTGGCCCGGGCTGGGGCTCACCTCATGATGGGCGGCAAGATGAACAGAGCAACATCAAAGCAGCAGGCTCTTCTGGAGCGCATCGCCTCCGAGCGCATCCTGATTCTCGACGGCGGCATGGGCACCATGATCCAGGCAGCCAACCTGGCCGAGGAGGCCTTTCGCGGGGCGGATCTGGAAGGCCATTGCGTGGAGCTGAGAGGAAACAACGATGTTCTGTGTGTGTCTCGACCGGAGCTAATCAGGGATATCCATGATGCCTACCTGGCCGCTGGTGCGGACATAGTAACGACGAACACCTTCAATGCGACGGTTCTCTCCCAACGAGAATACGGTTTGGGGCATTTGGTCCGGGACATCAATCTGGCCGCGTCGAGGCTGGCGCGCGAGGCCGCGAGCAGCTGGTCTTCTAGAACACCGGGACGACCGCGATTCGTTGCCGGCAGCGTTTCACCGACCAATAGGGCCGCCAGCATGTCGCCGGACGTCGAGAGACCGGGCCTGCGTGACGTGAGCTTCAAGGAACTGGTAGGCGTATATGCCGAGCAGGTTGGGGCTCTGATCGAAGGTGGGGTCGATATTCTTCTCCTCGAGACCGTGTTCGATACCCTCAACGCCAAGGCCGCTCTATTCGCGATCCGCGAGGAGATGCAGGTTCGCGATAAGGCTTTGCCGATTTGGATCTCGGCGACAATCGCCGATCGAAGCGGGCGCACCCTTAGCGGCCAGACTCCAGAGGCCTTCTGGATCTCGGTTCGCCACGCCCGGCCCTTCGCGGTTGGTTTGAACTGCTCGTTCGGCGCAGAGCAGATTCGTCCCCATCTGGCGAGCCTCTCCTCCTTCGCCAGCACTCTCGTATCCATGCATCCCAATGCCGGACTGCCCAATGAGCTAGGACGCTACGAGCAGTCGCCAAAACAGATGGCCGCGCATGTCGGCGAGATCGCCCGTGCCGGGTTGGTCAACATAGTCGGGGGTTGCTGCGGCACGACCCCGGAGCACATTGCCAGCTTGGCCGAGACCCTCGAGAATGTCGCTCCTCGCCCCGTCTTGCGGCCCTCGCCTCGCTTGATGCTCTCCGGTCTCGAGCCCCTTACTCTCTCGAGGGACCTACAGTCGAGTGCTGATGGAGGCGAGGATGAGGCCAAGAGCTCGGCGGAGCATCATGCTCGCGATGGCGCCGCCCATGATCCTACCGACATGGCCGGGAGCCGTCTCGAGGCATATGGCGATGGGGGGCGGCTACTACATGTAGGCGAGCGAACAAGCGTTGCCGGAAGCCGTCGGTTCGCGAAGCTGATTCTCGATGGGAGCTACGAGCAGGCTCTGCGAGTAGCCGCGCGGCAGGTGGAGGAGGGCGCCCATATCCTGGATATGAACGTCGATGACGCATTGCTCGATGGTGTCTCGACGATGAAGGAACTCTCGCTCCTATTTGCGTCGGATCCGGTCGTGGCCAGGGTTCCGGTGATGCTCGATAGTAGCCGTTGGGAGGTAATCGAGGCAGGCCTCGAGTGCCTTCAGGGCAAATGCGTCGTCAACTCCATCTCCTTGAAGGACGGCCCTGACGAGCTTAGGCGCCGTGCTCGCCGCATTCAACGATTCGGGGCGGCGGCGGTAGTCATGTGTGTCGACGAGAAAGGGCAAGCGGACACTCTTCCACGACGGATCGAGGTGTTCGAACGTGCGTGCCAGATACTGATTGCGGAGGAAGGGTTCGAGCCGGAGGACTTGATGCTCGATCCCAATGTCTTTGCCGTCGGTACCGGGCTGATTGAGCACGATCGATATGCTCTGGACGTCCTTGATTGCCTGCGATGGATAAGGCGCAACTTGCCTCGATGCTTGACTCTCTGCGGAGTAAGCAACTTGAGCTTTGCTTTCCGTGGTAACGAGACGGTGCGCGAGGCGATGCACTCCGTATTTTTGTATCACGCCGTGCGGGCGGGGCTCGACATCGCAATCGTCAATGCCGGGCGCCTACCTTTGTTCGAGGATATCGATGAGAGGCTTCGTGATGCCGTTGAGGATGTCGTCTTGGCGAGATCTCCTGGAGCAACGGAGAGGTTGATCGGTATCGCACAGTTCTTCAGCGACCGCCCCAACGCGAAGGTGGTGGATGGCGGTTGGCGAGCCTTACCCGCCGACGAGAGGCTGGTTCATGCATTGGTACATGGTCTGGACGAGCACCTAGAGCAGGACACGCTCGAGGCCCTGGAAGAGAGGAAGGATCCTCTCCGTGTAATAGACGGGCCGCTCACACAGGGTATGGACAGGGTCGGTGAGCTATTTGGGGAAGGGAAGATGTTTCTTCCCCAGGTCATCCGTTCGGCTCGCATCATGAAGCAGGTCGTGGGGTTCTTGGGGCCGGCTCTGGGAGCTGGCCCATGTGGCAAGGAGCGTACCGATGCGGACCTCGAGGCTTCTGAAAGCCACGAGGCCTTCGACAGTCCCGCCGGTCCACCTCGCAGCGCTGGAGCGCATCGGATGACCCCCAGCGGGGCGGCTCGGGCCAGGATCATGCTCGCAACCGTCAAGGGAGATGTGCATGACATCGGCAAGGGCATCGTGAAGGTAGTTCTTGGCTGTCATGGACACGAGGTGATGGATCTCGGGGAGATGGTGCCTGCCGAGACCATCGTCGATGCCGTTCGGCGGGAGCAGCCCGATATCCTAGGTTTGAGCGGGCTCATTACTCCTTCTCTCGATGAGATGCTGAGAGTTGCCGAGGAGATGCAGCGAGCCGGCCTCGATTTGCCCTTGCTGATAGGCGGCGCGACGACCAGCTTGGCTCACACGGCCTTGATGCTCGATCCCGCCTATGATGGCCCCGTCTTCCACGTTGCTGATGCCTCCAAGGCGCCCTACGTGGTGAGACGTCTGATGGAAGAGGGGGGCGGAGGCGAATTCGAGCTCGAGACCAAGGAGTCTTATGCTCGCCTGCGAGAGCACCGGGAGATGGAACAGGCGGCGAGGGAGCTATTGCCGATAGAGAAGGCACGCTCGCGGGGGAATCGGATCGACTGGTCGGGCTACGAGCCTTTCCACCCGAAAAAGCCAGGGGTGACGATCCTGGACGATGTAGAGCTGGCTACTCTTCGTCCATACATCGATTGGTCCTCCTTCTTTCGCGTCTTTCGTCTAGGCGGTGTCTATCCGGACCTACTCGATCTTCCCGAAACGAAAGAAGAGGCCAGACGTCTTCTTGAAGATGCCCGTGAGATGCTCGACTCCCTAGAGCAAGAAAAGGGCCTGAGTGCGCGTGGAGCAGCCGGCCTCTTCCCTGCCGCGAGCCGAGGGGATGATGTAGTGGTCTTCGATGTACAGGAACGAGGCAAGGCTCGAGCCGTCGCCCACTTCCTGCGCCGGCAGCATCCCAGGACTGGAGACGAGGCTTGCCCCTGCCTTGCCGATCTCGTCGCTCCCGAGACGAGTGAAGCCTCCGACTGGATAGGTGCATTCGCCGTCTCCACGGGATTCGGGTTGAAGGAGACGGCTTTGGAGTATGAGCGAGATGGCGATGAGTACAAGAGCATCCTCCTGAAGGCTCTTTCTGGTGCCTTGGCGGAGGCCTTCTCCGAGTGGGGCCAGGACATTCGCGATGACTGGGGCTGCATCCGGGGCCAGCTC